>JACQUR010000074.1 GCA_016210245.1 Chloroflexota bacterium | reverse complement strand
GTCAGCAGCGCGTCCATCGTGACGACCCGGCCCTCCAGCAGCAGGCCCCGCAGTACCTGCGGAGCCACCGGGATCTCGTTGGTCTTGTCCTCCACCGCGCTCTGCCCCAGCGTCAGCCCCAGGCGATGGCTCACCGCTGACCGCAGGTGCGCCCCCGGCGCCCCCTGCGTTCGGCTGCCCCGCAGCGTCTTGCCGTCCAGAGCGATCCCGTCCCCCTCCCCCTCGACCGGCGCACTGCCCGCCAGCACCTCCTCCGCTCACTCCAGTCGAACGCGGTCCAAGCGGCGGAACAGGTTGAACAGCGTCGTCCCACACGGAGACTTCGGCCGCGTGAACCCCAATGCCCGCAACAGAGCTGGGTCGTCATAGTTGCGCCCTGCGCGGGCTGATGGCGTACAGTGGCGCGGAGGAAAATGCCCGCAACAGAGCTGGGTCGTCATAGTTGCGCCCCCATTCGGCAATGGCGCCGTAAGTGCGGTAGCCGCACAACATCGCCGCACAGGCCATGGCCAGGATCGCCAGCAGCGGATGCCGCCGCCCCTGCCGCCCCCGCACCTCCGGCACCTCCCGCAAGACCTCCATCAACGGGCGACACCCCCCGGCCATCGGCTTCCCCCCTCCGCATCCCAAGATGCCCCCTATCTTGCCACATTCCCTCAGAAAACTGAATCGCCCTACCGGACCCCCTTTGCTCTTGTGGACACCACCACGCTCTTGCTATGCTCCGCTCCCGCCGGGCGCTGCCTCGAGGCTGCCGTGGCCTGAAGAGTGCGTAACGGGAGCGTCAAAGGGCAGAACGGGTGGACCGCCTTACAGCCAGGAGAGAGCGCTCAGCCCGGTGGCGAGCGTGCGGGGGGATGATGAGGCTCAACGATCGGTCGCTTACCTGTCGCATCTGCGGGTCGGCGTTCGTGCTGACCGCCGCGGAGCAGGAGCTGCTCCTGCTCCGCGGGGTCGGGACCGTGCCCGCCCATTGCCCGATCTGCCAGCGGAGCAGGCAGTGGCAGGTGAGCTATCAGCCATCAGCCATCAGTGCCGAGGCCCTGATGGCTGATGGCTGATAGCTCACCGCCTAGCGGTGGAGCGCGATGGCCTTCTCGTATAGCTCCTGGTAGCGCCGGGCCGAGGCGCTCCAGGACACGTCGCGGGCCATGGCGCGCGCCATGAGCCCCCGCCACGTCGCGGGCTGGTGGTAGGCCTCCAGCGCGCGGGCGAAGGCGATGGTGAGCGCGAACGGGTTGTAGGCGCGAAAAACGAAGCCCGTCCCCGTCTGCGCCTCAGGGTCGTAGTCCTGGACCGTATCGGCCAGCCCACCCGTGGCCCGTACCACGGGCAGCGTGCCGTAGCGGAGCGAGATGAGCTGCCCCAGCCCGCACGGCTCGAAGCGCGAGGGCATCAGGAACATATCCGCGCCGGCGTAGATGCGCTGGGCCAGGGCGGCGTCGAACTTGAGGTAGACCGCCGCCTGGTCGCGGTGGCGTTCCGCAAGCTCGCGGAAGAGGCGGTGGTAGCGCTCGTCGCCGGTGCCCAGGAGCACGAGCTGGAACGGCCGCTCCTCCAGCACGGGCGTGATCATCTGCGCCACCAGGTCGAAGCCCTTCTGGTCGGTCAGACGGCCGATGACCCCGATCAGGGGCACGCGCGGGTCGACGGCTAGCCCGGTTTCCTGCTGGAGCGCCTGCTTGTTCGCGCTCTTCTTCTCCAGGCTGCTGGCGTCGTAGCGCTGGGCGATGAAGCGATCCGTGGCCGGGTTGAAGAAGTCGTAGTCGATGCCGTTGATGATGCCGAACAGGTGGTCCTGGCGGCGGCGGAGCAGCGGGTCCAGGTGCTCGCCGTAGGCCGGGGTGAGGATCTCCTGCGCGTAGGTCTCGCTCACCGTGTTGACCACGTCGGCGTGCAGAATCGCCAGCGCCAGGGCGTTGTACAGGCTCACCCCGTCGACGGTCTGGTCGGCCAGCCCGCGCGGGACCACGTTGAAACGGGCGCGGAAGTACTCGTCGAACCAGCCCTGGAAGGCCAGGTTGTGGATGGTGACGACCGAGGCGGTGGGGCCGAAGAAGGGGTCCGCGCGCAAGCTGGTGCCAAGCCAGGCGGCCACCAGGGCGGTGTGCCAGTCGTTGGTGTGGACCACATCCGGGCGCCAGCCCAGGTGGCGCACCGCCTCCGGGACGGCACGACAGAAGAAGGTGAAGCGCTCCAGGTCGTCCTGGTAGCCATAGACGTTCTCGCGCTGGAAGTAGCGCCCGTTCTCGAGCAGGTACACGGGTACGCCTTCCAGCCGCGTCTCCTTGAGCAGGGCGAACTCCCGAGCGCTATCCAGCTCCACCGGGAAGGTATCCACGGCGACGGAGAGCGGGTAGCGCTGCTCGTCGATGCTGCTATAGCGGGGCATCATCAGGCGGACATCGTGGCCGAGCGCGGTGAGCGCCTTCGGCAGCGCTCCGGCCACGTCGGCCAGGCCGCCCACCTTGGCGTAGGGCGCCACCTCCGAGGCCACGAACAGGACCTTTAGCGACATCGAAACTCCTTTGGATTGCAGAATTGAGAGTGCAGAGTGCAGATTTGAAATCTGCACTCTGCACTCTCAATTCTGCAATCGGCTCATGGTTCGCGCCGACGGAAGGCGCGGTAGTCGAGGGTGGGGAACAGGTTGTCGCGCTCGAAGAGAGAGCGGGCGAGGGCAGGGTTGGTATCGGCGCTCTCGAGCTGGCCGCGCAGGCTGTGGAAGCGCTCCAGGTGGTCGTTGAAGCGACTGATCGCGTACTCCCGCGCCTGCCCGGTGGTGATCAGGAAGGGCCAGTCGCTGGACTCCAGGAGCAGCAACTCCCGTGCCGCCTGCTGCAGGACCTCCAGCGCGTCGCCCGAGGCATCCGGGTAGCGCTCCACCAGCCGCTCCATTGCCCGCTCGGCCTCGTGAATAGGGGGCCACAGCCACTCGGTGTCCACGTTCAGCCAGGTGAAGTGGCCGCCGCCCGCGCCCCACGAGCTCTCGGGCAGCACCAGCACGTCCTCAGGCGGGTGGGCCTGGATGAACCGACTGGCGGTGGTCAACTCCACCGCCTCGCTCTGGCTCAATCGGCGCAGCACCTCCCGCAGCCAGTCTACCCCCTCGAACCACCAGTGCCCAAAGAGCTCGGTGTCGTAGGCGGCGCAGATGATGCCATACTTGCCGCTTTCAGTCTGGTAGGCCTGCACCAGCTCCTCCACCAGGGAAGCGAAGTGGTCGGCGTGGGCCCGCATCTTGTACGCAGCCCAGTCGGGGTGGTAGTAGTCCTTCTCCCCCAGGTCGACCCGTGCCCCGGTTACCCGCCAGTACTGCAGCCCGGAGAGGCCATCCTTCTTGTGGAACTCGCGGTAGTCGTACTCGCCCGGGTAGCCCCAGTCGGCCGACCACACCTGCATGCCCGTGCGCTCGTTGCGGCCCAGCACCGCCACCTCCGCCCCGGCCACCCAGTAGGGCTGATAGGTGGTCTTCTGGGTGGGCTCCACGTAGTCGGCCAGGGGCACCACGTAGCGCCGCTCCACCTCCCCGTACGGCCCCAGCACGCCGCCGGCCGCCTTGCCCACCGGGCGTCCGCCTGCAACGGTGTGGGTTTCGGCGAAGAAGACCTGGAGGCCCAACTCGGCCAGGAAGCGCTCCAGCCCGGGCTTCAGGTAGCGCCGCCCATCCGCCTCGGCCTCGAAGGCCGGCCGATAGGCCGCCTCGGGCAGCCAGATGGCGGTGGGCGAGCGTCCGAAGTGGCGGCGGTAGCTCTCCACCCCCACCCGGAGCTGGCCGTGGATGGTCGAGTCGCGCTCCATCAGCGGCAGGTAGCCGTGGGTGGCCGCGCTGGTGGCGATCTCGAGGCACCCGGCCTCTTGCAGCTCCCGGAACGCCCCGATCATGTCGCCCCCGAAGCGCCGCTCCAGCGCGTCGAGCTGGCGGAGGTAGAAGTCGCAGTACCAGCGCGCCAGGTAGGCCAGGTGTCGGTTGCTCTCCACCGCGAAGCGCTGCTCGTCGCGCTCCGCTCGCTCCTGCTTGTCGGCCAGGTAGGCGCGCAGGTGCTGCAGGATAGTGGCGTCGGCCAACTGCTCGGCCAGAACCGGGGTGATGCCGACGGTCAGGCGGTACGGGACACCCGCGTCCCGCAGGTCGTGCAGCGCGATCAACAGGGGCAGGTAGGTTTCCGAGGCCGCCTCGTGGATCCACTCCTCCCCGTGCGGCCAGCGGCCCGCCTGCCGCGCATAGGGCAGATGGCTGTGCAGGACGAAGGTGAAGGCGCCTTTCTTGTTGCTAGGCATGCTGTTGCTCCCTGCCAGTGGCCAGTGGTCAGTGGCCAGTGGTCAGTGGCCAGTGGTCAGTTGACCACCGACTCCTGACGACTGATTACTGACCACTGACGACTGATTACTGGCCACTGGCCACTGACCACTGGCCACTGAGATACGGCTTGAGGCTCTCGAACACGTGGGCCTGGCGGTCGATGTAGGCCTCGAAAGCCGGCCCGTCCATGGTCTGGGTCTCCCAGACCATGCCAGCCGTGCGCGCGAAGTAGAGCGGGGTCAGGGCGGCGATCACCTCCTGGGGGTTGGGGGTTGGG
>JACQUR010000071.1 GCA_016210245.1 Chloroflexota bacterium | reverse complement strand
TGGTGCGCAAGGCCCTGCAGCTCAAGAAGACGGGCAACCGCCTGGTAGCCCTCATGGGAGGGCGCGAGATCCACCCGATCAACGTCCGCGTGGGCGGCTTCTACTCCGCGCCGCGCCCGCAGGACCTGCACGCGCTGCGCGACCCGCTCCGCGAGGCGCTGGCGATCGCCCAGGAGTTGGCGCGG
Organism: Chloroflexota bacterium; assembly: GCA_016210245.1. Taxonomy (GTDB): domain Bacteria; phylum Chloroflexota; class UBA6077; order UBA6077; family JACQUR01; genus JACQUR01. The sequence continues at coordinate 23,390 of JACQUR010000071.1, read as the reverse complement.
TGGGTTGGCGGGTTCGAGTTCCCGGACTTCGAGCAGGACTACGAGTTCGTCGCTCTGCGCCACCCGCAGGAGTACGCCATCCTGGACGGGCGCATCGTCTCCAGCAAGGGCATCGACATTCCGGTGCGCCAGTTCGACGACGTCTTTGCCGAGCAGCAGGTGCCTCATTCGACTGCCCTGCACTCGGTAATAAGGGAGCGGGGTAGCTACCTGGTGGGGCCGCTGGCGCGCTTCAACCTCAACTTCACCCAGCTCTCGCCCCTGGCCCAGGAGGTGGCCCGAGCGGCTGGGGTCACGCCCCCCGTGCGCAACCCCTTCAAGAGCATCGTCGTTCGCAGCGTGGAGGTAGTCCACGCGCTCGACGAGGCGCTGCGGCTCATCGAGCGCTACGAGCCCCCGGCCAGCCCGCGGGTGGAGTACGCCGTGCGCGCGGGCGTGGGCCACGGCGCCAGCGAAGCCCCGCGCGGGCTGCTCTACCACCGCTATCGTCTCGACGCGCAGGGCCTGATCGAGGAGGCGCACATCGTGCCCCCCACGGCCCAGAACCAGAAGCGCATCGAGGACGACCTGTGGCGCTACGCTCCCCAGGTGCTGGAGTTGCCCAAGGATCGCGCCACCTGGCTGTGCGAGCAGGCCATCCGCAACTACGACCCGTGCATCTCCTGCTCGACCCACTTCCTGCGCCTGACGATCGACGATGGACAGGATAGGGTGTGACCCGCTTGTGTGCCCGGCTGGTGGAGCCGTTGGAGACGCCGGCCCCATCCGTCCGTCCCTCGTCGTAGGGGGCGACGGCCCTGTCGCCCCGCCGCGCGGAGCGCGGCAGAGGCTCCGTGGGCTGGGGCTTACTTCTGTGGCCGCCGGCTCGCGGGACCCTTTGCCGCCCTTCAGGCGGCGGGCGGATAGAGCCGTCCGCCCCTACGACGAGCGGCGGGCAGGGCCGTCCGCCCCGACTACTCCCACGCACAGAATCTGCATCCTCGGGGTGGGCAACGAACACCGCTCCGACGATGGGGTAGGCATCTGGGTGGCCCGCCAGATCGCGGGCGCGGGGTGGGAGGGACTCGTCGCGCTCGCGCTGGACTCGGGAGACGGGACGGTGCTCCTCTCCGCGTGGCAGGGGGCGGAGCGGGTCTACGTGGTCGACGCGGTCGTCGGCGCTGCGCCGCCGGGCACCATCATCCGACTCGACCTGCTGCGACAATCCCTGGCGGGCGGCCTGCGCGCCCTCTCCAGCCACGGCCTCGGGCTGGTCGAAGCCGTCGAGCTGGGCCGGGCGCTAGACCTCCTGCCAGGGCAGCTCGTCCTCTACGGCATCGTGGGGCGCAGCTTCGAGCATGGAAAGGGACTCTCTCCGGAGGTGGAGCACGCAGCCCGGCGGGTGCTGGCGCGCTTGCGGCGCGCGGTCAGCACCGGGGGGCAGGGCGAGCCGCTGAGTGCTGAATCCTGAGTGGGGACCTCCACTCAGGACTCAGGACTCAGCACTCAGCAGTCAGCAGCCCCATGCGGCGCTACCCAGGCGTGATAGAATTGGGCTGAGCGACTTCGCGCGGCGCAGAGGAGTGAGCGATGCCCCTGGTTTCCGTGCCGGCCATCTACGACGGGGAGCGGATCCAGTTGCTGGAGATGGCTCCCGTTCAAGGGCCCTATCGCGTTGTGGTGACCTTTCTCGAGCCTGCTCGTGAGCAGGCGGTGGACGCTCGAGAGTTGACTCGCTTCCTGGCCTCTTTCGGCGCCTGGCAAGATGAGCGGTCGGTCGAGGCGACCTTACGCGACATCCACGAGGCGCGCCGGTCAAGGGATCAGCCGCCGGCTCTATGAAGTTCCTGCTAGACACGGATACGTGTGTTTTCTGGCTGCGTGGCCAGACGCCGGTGCGCGATCGCCTGGTGCGCGAGGGCTCACCGACGGTGGCCATCTCAATCATCACTCTCGCCGAACTGCGCTATGGGGCCGCCTGCTCGGCCCGACCCGAAGCGAACCACCAGGCCATCGACGCTTTCCTGAGCGGCATCGCGCTGCTGGGCATCGATCCCGCCACTGCACGTGCCTTCGCCGATATCAAAGCAGGGTTACGCGCAGAGGGCAGGCTGATTGAAGATTTCGACCTGGTCATTGCGGCCACGGCAACAGTGCATGGACTGACCCTCGTGACCAACAACGTCGAACACTTCGGCCGTGTCTCCAATCTTCGCCTGGAGAACTGGACATAGTGCTGGCCGCTGCCGCAGTGAGCCACGCTGCTGGCCGGTGCGGTAGGAGGCTCTCTCCGGAGGTGGAGCACGCGGCCCGGCGCGTGCTGGCGCGCTTGCGGCGCGCGATTTACGAGACGAGGGCCCGGTGTCGCCTGAGGGCCTTGTCCCCCTCCACGGCCAGCAGGACCGTCGCCGCGATCGGCAGCATCACCAGCCAGGTCTCGAGGCGCAAGGGTTCAGTCCGCAGAACGAACTGCAGCGGGCCCCAGTAGAGGCCCAGCAGGTGCAGCCCCAACGCGGCCACGATGGTGGCGAACAGAAAGCGGTTGGACAGCGGGTTCGTGCGCAAGGCCGACCGGGTGAACGAACGGCTGTTGAACACGTGCATGTTCTGGAAGAGGACCATGACGGTCATCGCCACCGTGCGCGCATGGTCGAGCCCGGCGCCAGCACTGAGCTGCCAGGCGAAGGCGGCAAGGGTGCCGGCCATGAGGACGACGCCGACCAGGAGCGTACGCTCGATCATCCCTCTCGTCAGCACCCCCTCCCGCGGATCGCGCGGCGGCCGGCGCCCCACGTCCTCCTCGGCCGGCTCGAAGGCCATCGCCACGTCCTGCAGGCCGTTGGTCACCAGGTTGATCCAGATGGCCTGGGCTGGCAAGAACGGCAGGGGCAGCCCCAGCACCATGCTGGCCAGGACGGCCAGCACCAGCCCCAGGCCGGTGGGGATGAGGAACATGATCACCTTGCGGATGTTGTCGAAGACGACGCGGCCCTCCTCCACGGCGGCGTAGATCGTGGCGAAGTTATCGTCGGCCAGCACCATGTCGGCCGCCTCCCTGGCCACGTCCGTGCCGGCCACGCCCATGGCTACCCCGATGTCCGCCTGCTTGAGGGCCGGGGCGTCGTTGGCCCCGTCGCCGGTGGCCGCCACCACCTCACCGTGGCGGCGGAGCTGCTGCACGATGCGCAGCTTGTGGTGCGGGGCGGCCCGGGCATACACGGAGATGCCCTTCACCCGGGCAGAGAGCGCCTCGTCGTCCATCACCTCCAGCTCCCGTCCGTCCAGGACCTGGGCACCGGCGTCCTGGACGATGCCCATCTGGCGGGCGATGGCCTCGGCCGTCACCCGGTGGTCGCCGGTGATCGTCACCACCCGCAGGCCGGCCCGCTGGCACGCAGCCACGGCTGCAATAGCCTCCGGGCGGGGCGGGTCGATCATCCCCAGCAGGCCGACGAAGATCAGCCCGGTCGCCACGTCGCGGTGGTCCACCGTGTCGACGCCCGGCGGCGCGGGCTTGTAGGCCACGGCCAGGACCCGCAACCCCTCGGCGGCGAGACGGCAGCTTGCCTGGAGCGCCGACCGTCGATCGAGGCTGGCCGTGCTCTGAACGTGCGCGCCAGCGCACATCTCCAGGATACGCTCGGGAGCGCCTTTGGCGAAGACCAGCCGGTTGCTATCGTGGCCGTGCAAGGTGGCCATGTACTGGCGCTCCGACTCGAAGGGAATCTCGTCCAGCAGCGGGTAGCCGGCTCGCTCGCCTCCCTCGTCCAGACCACCCTTCAGCGCCGCCACGATCAGCGCCGCCTCGGTGGGATCCCCCTCCGCCCGATAGCGTCCCTGCTCCTCGTAGACCGAGGCCTCGTTGCACAGCAGGCCGATGCGCAGGGCTAGCTCCAGGGGCGGGTGCTCGGCCGGGCGCGCCGGCCGGCCACAGAGGAGGATCTGGCCCTCGGGCGCATAGCCAGCGCCGGTGAGGTCGTAGAGCTGTCCGCCGGCCAGGATCTTCGTCACGGTCATCTCGTTCCTGGTCAGGGTGCCCGTCTTGTCGGAGCAGATGGTGGTGCAACTGCCCAGGGTCTCGACGGCGGGGAGCTTGCGGACGATCGCCCGGCGCTGGGCCATCCGCCAGACCCCGACCGCCAGGGCAACGGTGATGGTGACCGGCAGGCCCTCGGGAACGGCGGCCACCGCGGTGGCGACGGCGGTGAGGAGAATATCCGCGACGGGCTCGCCGACCAGGAGCCCCAGGGAGAACACCAGCGCCGTGAGCCCGAGCGCGCCGAGGGCGATGAGCCAGGCGAAGCGCTCGAGGCGCACCTGCAGCGGCGACCGGACCTCGCCCACCTGGCGCATCTGGGCAGAGAGGTCGCCGAAGGCGGTCTGCACCCCGGTGGCGACCACCACGCCCGTGCCACGCCCGCGCGTGACGTGCGTCCCCATGAAGGCCATGTTGACCTGGTCGCCCAGGGGCACAGTGGGGTCGGGGATGGGCGCCGTGGTCTTGGCCTCTGGCAAGGACTCGCCCGTGAGGACCGACTCGTCGGTCTGCAGCTCGACCACGCGCACGAGGCGTAGGTCGGCCGGCACTCTGGCGCCCGACTCCAGCAGAACCAGGTCGCCGAGCACCAGGGCGCGGGCGTCGATCTGTCGCTCCTTCCCGTCCCGCAGGACCCGCGCCGTTGGCGCCGCCAGGCGCGCCAGGGCGCGCAGGGACTGTTCGGCCCGGTACTCCTGGATGAAGCCAACCACGGCGTCGAGCACCACCGCGGAGAGGATGACGCCGGTGTCCACGTACTTGCCCAGGAGGGCAGTGACCGCGCCGGCGGCCAGGAGGATGTAGATGAGCGGGCTCTGGACCTGGCGGAGCAGGATCAGGAGGGGGAGGGTGCGCTCCTCCACCGCCAGCTCGTTGGGGCCAGAGCGCTCCAGGCGCCGCCGCGCCTCCGCGCCGGAGAGCCCGTCCCAGCCGGACTGGAGGCGGGCCAGCACCGCGTCGCGCTCGAGCTGGTGCCACCTCATTCGTTCGCTCTGTGCTCGGGCTCTGGCTCCACCCCCACGTGGACCAGCACCTCGGTGATCCCTCCAACCTCCCGTTGGACGCGCTCCACCACCCGGTGCGTCAATTCGTGTGCCCGGGCAGCCGTCATGGTCGGCTCGACCGTCACGTGGAGGTCGACCCGCACCGCGCCCGCCGCCCCGCGCGCCCGGACATCGTGTACCCCCAGGACCCCGTCCACACTCCGAGCCACCTGCGCGATGGACTCGAGGTCGGCCACAGCCGCGTCCGTGAGCACGGCCGAGACCTCGCGCAGGATCGTCCAGCCCGTCCAGACGATGACGCCGACGATGGCCAGCGCCACCAGCAGGTCCACCAGGGGCGCACCGAGCAGCGTGGCCAGGAGCCCGCCAGCCACCGAGAGCGAAATCAGCACGTCGCTCGACGCCCGCTTCCCGTCGGCCACCAGCACGGTACTCCCCAGGGCGTGCCCCTGGCGCTGCTCCCAGAGCGCCAGGCCAAGGCTGGCCACCACCGCCAGCCCCATGATGAGGAAGCTCAGGGGCGTGATCGCGGGCGCCTCACCGCCCGCCAGGCGCGCCCAGGCCTCGACCAGGATCTCCCGCATCGCCAGCAGCATGAAGGCGACGATACCCAGGGCAGCAAGCGGCTCGTAGCGCTCGTAGCCGTAGGGGTGGGAGGGGTCGGGCGGCCGGGCGGCCAGGGAGACGCCCACCAGCCCCACCACACTGCCAAGGGCGTGCAGCAGGGCGTGCAGTCCGTCGGCCGCCATGCCCAGGCTGCCGGTCAGCACCCCGTAGCCGCCCTTGGCTGCGGCCAGGGCCAGGTTCGCGCCCAGCACCACCAGCAGCGCTCGCTGCATAGCGCGGTAGCGTTGCGGTCCTATCACCGGTGAGTGAACTGGCTCGTCCACCCGATCTGAAGGGGTCTGGATCTCATCGGTCCCCGTGTGCAGGTCGGATGCAGCGTGATGGCGTTCCACCCTCCAGCCCTCCGCAGCGTGCGCGTGCCCCCGCGCTCCTTGCCAGCGCCGGCACTCTACTCTGGGAGGTGGGCGATGTCCTCCGGCTGCTCGGTCAGCGTGAACTCCGTACTGTCGCAGGTCGGGCATGTCCAGGGTGTCTCCACGACGCTCTCAGCCTCCGCCTGCTCGAATGTCTCGTACCGGTTGCGCACATCTATTCGCCCGCAGCGCGAGCAGTGTCTTACCCACATGGCAGTACTCCCGTCCGTGGTCAACTGGCCAATCACTTTCTCCTCTTGCAGGCACCCGGCTTGCAAGGGCTATGCCCCTTGGCGGGCCGATGGCGATCGTGGCTCGCCAGCGGATCCGGCTCGCCGCCCTGGTTGGCCCCCTGCATGCTTAGGCATGATCCCGGGGCCGTGGGCTGTCTACAGCGCGCCAAGCTACGTCCGTGCGTTCCTGGCCTGGACGACCCCGCGCGACCTCTGGGAGATCCTGCGCCGCGTGCGGCGGAGCCACCCCATGGTTGTGGTTCATGACGGGTGGCTACGTTGCGACCCTTGGATAGAGCCGACCACCGATGATGACCACGACGGTCGCGGCTCCCAGCAAGATAGTCAGATCCAGCGCGAGTCCGTAGGCGCTCGTCCCGCCCGCCAGCATCAGCGCGCGCAAGCCATCTACCTCGTAGGAGAGCGGGTTGAGGTGTGCAATCACCTGCAACCAGCCCGGCATGAGCGAGATGGGATAGATCGCGTTGCTGGCAAAGAACAACGGCATCGTGAGCACCTGTCCGATGCCCATGAAGCGTTCACGGGTCTTCACCAGGCAGGCGATAATGAGCGACACGGTCGAGAAGAGCCCGGCGCCCAACAGTACGAAGGTCACCACACCCGCCAGTGCCAAAGGGTTCCAGTTCATCTGCACCCCGAGGAGCACGGCTAGCGCGTACACGATGAGCGCTTGGGCGAAGGCACGGATGCCCGCCGACAGCGCCTTGCCCAACACCAGCGCTGTGCGTGGCGTGGGGCTGACCAGGAGCTTCTGGACGATCCCCAGGTCGCGCTCCCAGATGATGCTGATGCCATAGAAGATGGAGATGAACAGCACGCTCTGGGCAAGGATGCCGGGCGCCATGAAATCGATGTAGGGCAGGCCGCCGGTGGGAATTGCCCGAACCTGGCTGAAAACCTGCCCGAACACGAGCAACCACAGCGCCGGCTGCACCGCGCGGCTGGCGAGATCGGTCGGATCGTGCCGGAGCTTGCGGACCTCCAGGTTGGCAATCGTGAGCGTCTTGTCCACGAAGCGGACGATGGCCGCAAGCGAGTGTGCCAGGTATGGCAAGGCCCAGCTAACCGAGCCGGCGCGCAGTGCGTCGCGTTCTCGCAGCTTCACGATACGTCTCCATCGTCTCCAGGGCATCGCCCGCGTAATGCTTGAACACGTCGTCCAACGTCGCCTCCGCCTTGCCAATCGCTGCCTTGAGGTCAGCGGGGGTCCCGCTGGCCGCCATGGTGCCCCGGTGCAGGATCGCCACGCGGTCGCAGAGGCTGTCGGCCTCGTCCATGTAGTGGGTGGTCAAGAAGATCGTCGTGCCATAGGTAGCCCGCAGTTGCTCGACATGCTCCCAGACGGCCTGACGCGCCAGCGGGTCCAGCCCGAGGGTGGGCTCGTCCAGGAACAGCACCCGCGGCCGGTGCAGCATGGACTCGGCGATCTCCAGCCTGCGGACCATCCCGCCTGAGTAGGTGCGCACGAGCTTGTCGGCCGCGCCGAGCAGGCCCATGAAGGCCAGGGCATCACGGATGCGCGCCTCGCGCTCGGCGCGAGGAAGGTCGTACAGCTTGGCGAAGACCCACAAGTTCTCGTAGCCGGTCAGGTCGCCATCGGCAGAGAGCAACTGCGGCACGTAGCCGATCACGCGGCGCACCTCGCCAGCCTGGCGAACGATGTCGAAGCCGGCCACGGTCGCGCTGCCGGAGGTCGGTGGCAGCAACGTGGTCAGCATCTTCACGACGGTGGTCTTGCCCGCCCCGTTAGGACCAAGCAATCCGAACACTTCGCCGGTTCCCACCGACATCGTCAGCGCGTCTACCGCTACGACTGCATCGAAGCGGCGGGTCAGAGCGGTGGTTTCCACAATCGCCATGTCATCATGTCCCGGTTCCACTGTCCCTCCCAGGGGCCGGCATCATCGAGTACCCGATCGTGAGGACTGTGCTTGCTTGAACCTGGCCAGGAGGTCCCGCACTGGCTCGGCCAGGTGCCAGTCGCGCCCCAGGGTGTAGAGCGGTTCCCCGAGGCCGCGCTCGATCAGATCCAGCTCCCGCGCCACCTCGCCCCCGAGCGCCTCGGCCGCCGCTCCGGCCTCCTCAGGCGTGGCCACGGTGCGCCGCTCGACCAGGGGGCAGCCCATAGCACGCGAACAGCCTGGCGACCTCATCGGGCTCGATCCAGCCCGCACCGCGACCGAGCGCCTCGGCCACGAGGGCCGCGGCCTCGTCGTGCCGCAGGCCCTCCGGGGGAGGCAGGGGCGCGAGCGGTCGCTGGCGCCAGCCGCTGTAGCGGACGGCGTGGGCCAGGCGGTGCTCTCCTTGCAGATGAATTGTCGCTCGGCCCCTACCGGGGGTCGTCTGGCGTCCTCCAGGGCGGCAGCTATCCGGTTGCCAGCGCAAAGACTATGGGTGCTACCCTGGCCTCGGGTTGGCACATGCATCATCCGCACCGGGACAGCCCCCTCTCGACCACAAGCCGGCCAAGACTACCCAAACGGGTAGCGCGCCGGTGACGTCGAAGACCTGATGGACGGGAGCCGGGAGGACACGACCGAATCTCGCCCCTCCCGTTGGACGCGCTCCACCACGCGAGGCGGCTCCTCCCAACCCAGGGCATAGCTTCTGCGCGCTGGGTGAACGCGCGGCCATCACTGGCCGCGCAGGAGGTGAAGCGACCAATGGCACGACCCAGAGACAGTTCGACTGACGGCCAGAGTAGTTCCTCACCGGGAGGGCAGGGAACGCTGATCGCCTGCGACCGGCGCCTGTCGCCGGAGGAGCTGCGCTGGCGCTGCGATCCATCGGAGCTGCCGTTCGAGACGACCGAGGAGGTCGAGCCGCTCGTCGGGACGATCGGACAGGAGCGGGCGGCAAGCGCCCTCGCACTTGGTCTGGAGATGGAGCCGGCCGGCTTCAACCTGTTCGTTGCCGGATCGAGCGGCACTGGACGGACGAGCGCCACTCGGACCTTCGTCGAACAGATCGCCCGTACCCGTCCCACACCCGGGGACTGGTGCTACGTCCACAACTTCAAAGACCCCTCCTGCCCGGCGGCGATTGGCTTGCCGCCCGGGCAGGGGACGCAATTCGCCCAGGACATGGACGCGCTCATCGAGGCGGCCCGGCGAGCGATCAGCCGCGCTTTCAGAACGCCCGAGTACCGACAGCGGCGCGATGAGATCCACCAGGCGATGGAGCAGCGCCGCGAGCAACTCGTCCAGTCGGCAATGGAGCAGGCACGAGCGCAGGGCTTCGCGCTGTCGATCACTCCGGTCGGCGTGGCGGCGGTTCCCCTCGTGGAGGGCCGACCGATCACTGCGGAGGAGTACGAGCGCCTTGCGGAGGAGCCCAGGCGGGCGCTGCGCGAGCAGAGCGAGCGCCTGGTTGCCGCCACAGTCGAGGTGCTCGACCAGGTCCAGAGCCTGGAGAAGGAAGCCCACGCTCAGATCGCCGAGCTCGACCGGCAAGCCGCACTCTTCGCGCTCGGGCCGTTGGTCCGAGAGCGCCAGGCGAACTACCGGGAGCACGCGAAGATCCTCGAGCACCTCAATCGGGTGCAGGACGACATCGTGGCGCGCCTCGACGAGTTCCGTCGTGAAGCCGAGGGCGGGGCTGAGCCAACGGCCGGGGACGAACACCGGGAACACCTGGCCGAGGAGCTGGAGTGGCTGGGCCGCGAGCGGGTACTCGAACGCTACCGCGTCAACGTGCTCGTTGACAACCGCGACCTGGCGAGCGCGCCGGCCGTCTTCGAGCCCAACCCGACCTACTACAACCTGGTCGGCAGGATCGAGTACCACGTCCGCCTGGGCACGATGGTCACCGACTTCCGCATGATCAAGAGCGGCGCCCTCCACAGGGCAAACGGCGGCTACCTGGTCGTCCAGGCGCTGGACCTCCTCGCGAGCCCCTTCACCTGGGATGCGCTCAAGCGGACGCTCCGCACTGGCCAGATCCGCATCGAGACCCTGGGTGAGCAGGTCAGCCTCGTTCCGACCACGACGCTCCGGCCAGAACCGATCCCGGTCGACGTCAAAGTCATCCTGATCGGACCGCCTTTCCTCTACTACCTGCTCTACTTCGTCGACGAGGACTTCCGTAAGCTCTTCAAGATCAAGGCCGACTTCGACGTCGAGATGGCGCGGACGCCCGAGCACCTCGCCCAGTACTGCGCCTTCGTCTGCCGCCAGGTGCAAGAGCAGCGCCTGCGGCACTTCCACCGCAGCGCCGTTGCCAGGATCGCCGAGCATGGCGCCCGTCTCGCCGAGCACCAGGGCAGGCTGAGCACCCGCTTCAGCCAGATTGCCGATCTCGCCGCCGAGGCCAGCCACTGGGCGGCCAAGGCTGACAGCCGCTACGTGCTGGCCGAGCACGTCGACCGGGCGATCGAGCAGAAGACCTACCGGTCGAACCTGATCGAGGAGAAGATCCAGCAGCTCATCGACGAGGGCACGATCTTCATCGACACGACGGGTGCCCGTCTCGGCCAGGTCAACGGGCTCTCAATCCTCGATCTCGGCGACTACTACTTTGGTCGCCCGGTCCGCATCACCGCCCAGGCTGCCTTCGGCGGCGAGGGGGTCGTCAACGTCGAGCGGGAGGCGCGGCTGAGTGGGCGCTTGCACAACAAGGGCTTCCTGATCCTCACCAGCTTCCTGAGCGCGCGCTACGCGCAGGACAAGCCGCTGGCGCTCGCGGCCCGGATCACCTTTGAACAGACCTACGATGAGATCGAGGGCGACAGCGCCTCGAGCACCGAGCTGTACGCGCTGCTCTCCTGCCTGGCCGATCTTCCCCTGCGCCAGGACATCGCGGCCACCGGGTCGGTCAACCAGCACGGAGAGATCCAGCCGGTCGGCGCTGCCACCCGGAAAATCGAGGGCTTCTTCGATGTGTGCAAGGCAAAGGGCCTGACCGGCCGACAAGGTGTCATCCTTCCCGAAGCCAACGGCAGGCACCTGATGCTGCGGGAGGAGGTGGTCGAAGCCGTGCGGGCCGGCCAGTTCCACGTCTGGGCAGTCCGCACCATCGACGATGGGATCGAGCTCCTCACGGGCGTGCCAGCGGGGCAGCGTCAGCCGGACGGAACCTGGGAGGCGGGCACCGTCAACGACCGCGTCGATCGCCGACTGCGCGAGTACGCGGAGCATCTGAAGTCCTTCGCCCGAGGGCTGGAACGGCCGGAGCTCGCCGAGCGCCCGCCGGCTGCGATCGGACCGCGCACCCCCCGCGTCCTTCGCTGGGTACACCGGCTGCGACAGCTTACCTCCTTTCAATCACTGGGGCGCTGATGCGGTCCGTCAGGCCTCCCAGGGCAGTCGGTGGACCATCAGCACGCACCGCAGAGACGCCGAGCCGCAGAGTGCCATTTTCTCAGGAGCACTCTGCGGCTCGGCATCCCTGCGGTGCTGCCTCGTCGTCTTACGCGGCGGCCGCCAGCGGCCGGGTGGACCGCACCGGGATCGAGAGGTCGCGCAGTAACGCGGCCACGGCCTGGTCGTCCGGGCACTTGATCGCGCAGTCACCCAGCGACAGCATGCCAACCACTTCACCGTCCCCCTCCGTCACGGGCAGGCGACGGACTTGCTCGTGCGCCATCAGGCTGAGCGCCTCGTCCAGGTCCTCGTCGGGGCCGATGGCGAACGGGTGGTAGGTCATGTGGTCCCGTGCGTGGCAGACCCTGGGATCGTGCCCCGCGGCCACGCACTCGATCGTGAGATCCCGGTCGGTAATGATGCCCAGCAGTTTCCCGCCCTCGCAGATCGGCACCACTCCGACGTTCAGCCGCCTCATCTTCCCCGCCACGTCGACCACGCTGTCCGAGGGGGCGGCGCGGCGGACATGTTGGCTCATCACGTCACGTACCTTCACGGGCTTGCTCCTTTGCGCCTGCCTGCTCGGGCGGCAGGCATGGCGCCGTCATGCCATCCGTTGCACCTGCAGCATCCATACCTGAACGCCGCCTTCAGCTTCTGGCAGGAGTTCCAGGCCGAGCGGGCGTCGTCGGCCCGCGCCGCCGCGCGCGAGCTTCCCGTACGATCCGCAGGACTTCGGCATCCTCCGTTGGTTCGAAGCGCTCGTAGTGCAGACCCACCGCCCAGAAGGGCTCGGGCTCGTGGAGGCACACCACCTCGTCCGCCTCTGCACGCAAGGCCGCACAGGCGTCCCGAGAGCCGACGGGTATAGCCACCACCAGCCGAGCAGGCTGCCGCTTCCGGACGGAGCGCACCGCGGCCCGCATAGTCGCCCCAGTGGCGAGGCCGTCGTCCACGATGATGACGATCCGGTCCTTCACGCGAGGCGCGGCCCGCGACCCTCGGAGACGTCCCTCCCTCTGCCGAGCCTCTGCTTGCTGCTCGGCGGTCACGGCCGTCAGATACGCATCTGAGATCTCCAGTTGCTGGCAGAGTTCCTCGTTCAGAAAGCGGCCGCCATTGGCGGTCACCGCGCCCAGGGCTAGTTCTGGTTGGTCTGGCGCACCCAGCTTGCGAGCCACCACGATGTCGAGTTCCGCTTCCAGGTGGCGGGCCACTTCTGCAGCCACCGGCACACCACCGCGCGGTATGCCCAGGACCAGAGCCTTCCTCCCTCGATACGGGTCGAGGCGCTCGGCCAGGTGGGCACCGGCGTCGACCCGGTCCCGGAACAGATGGGGTGAGGGCAAACGGTCGATCATGCTGACCTTTGGCTCCCTGTAGACGACACCCGCGGCACATCGACCGACCACGCCGCCACTCGGCCTCAGCGGTCCTTCAGGAGAAGGCTGCCTGATCGGCGAAAGGCCCGCTCAGCCTCTGCGACCGCGGCTCGTCGACCGTTTCGGGTGCAGCATCCGGGCCAGCAGCAGGGGCAACGCGAGCCCAAGGAGGCCGATCGCCAACGCGAGGTTGTCTCGCCCCATGGATATCGCCACGGAAAGGGCCAAAGCGAGGCTCCCGAGTGCAGCCAGAGGCGACAGTGCCCGGGCGCCGGGCAGGGCCGGGCCGAGCAGTCCACTCCCGAGAGCGGGGATAATGTAAGCACTCGGCAGGTGTTGTATCGCGCAGGTGGCGCCACCGAGCAGTCCACTCCCGAGAGTGGGGATAATGTAAGTATCAGCCCCGACGGGGAGGACCCATGCAACCACGTTTCGGTCGTGTCTCAGACCTGCTCCTGGTGGGCATCCTGCTCCTGGCTGCTTTCCTGCTGGAGCTGCTGGTCGTACCCGAGGGGGTGCTTGGACTGCTCTACATCATCCCCATCCTGGTCGCGGCTTTGCGCCTCTCCCCTGGAGCCACGGCCGTGGCCGCCGTGGCTGCGATCGTGCTCTATGGCGTGAGCACCTTCCTGGGGCACCTGCACCTGGCGGTGTCCAGCGAACACGTGCTGGCGCACTTGCTGACCCTGGGCGCAGTAGCCTCCCTGGGCTATCTGCTCGCCGCGCGTGTCGAGCAAGCCCAGCGAGCGCAGCGCGAAGCGAAGACCGCCCAGCGCAACCTCCAGAACTTCCTGGGCATGGTGGCCCACGATCTCCGTGGGCCTCTGACCGCCATTCTAGGCTACGCCCAGTTACTCGCCCGACCCACGACGCCTGCCGAGGTCCAGGCGCGCAGCCTGGAGACCATCCAGACAGAAGCGCGGCGCATGGACCGACTGGTAGTGGACTTGATGGACGCCGCGCGCATCGGGGCGGGCGCTTTCCAGGTACAGCCGCAGCCGACCGACCTGGTCGCTCTAGCAAGTCAGGTGGTGCAGACCCAGCAGGCCAGCTCTCCTCACCACTGCATCAAACTGGAGACTCCCGACCAGCTCGAAGGCGTGTGGGATCCTGACCGCCTGGCACAGGTGCTCAACAACCTGGTGGGCAACGCCGTGAAGTACAGCCCTGGCGGTGGGGAGGTCCAGGTGCAACTGCGGCGCGAGGATGGCCAGGCGGTCGTCAGCGTGTCCGACCAGGGCAGCGGCATCCGCCTGGAGGACCTGCCCCTGCTCTTCCAGCCTTTCTCGCGCCTCTACGTCGGGCTGGGGACCCGCGGGGCGGGCTTGGGCCTGTATATCGCGCAAGGCATTGTCCGAGCTCATGCTGGGCGCATCTGGGCAACCAGCCCTGGGCCAGGGCAGGGTGCTACTTTCACCTTCAGCCTGCCCCTGCGGAGGTAGCCAGCCTGGCAGGGTAGGGCAAAACTACCCAAAAGGGTAGCGCGCGGTGGGGCGAACGCCTACATGCTGGAGGCAGAGGCAGCGACATGACGCTGTCTCTGCTGTCCAGGAAGGCCAATGCTCCGCTTCGACCGCGCTCTCCATCTGCCTCTGGCAGTCACGCTGCTCCTGGTTGCCCTGGTGCTCGACCTGCTGGAGGTGCCGACGGAGTTCATCACCGTCGTCTTCGCCCTGTCCATGCTCGCTGCGGCTCGACGCCTCTCGCCACAGGCCGCTGCCGCCTTCGCGGTCGGTGTCCTGGGGCTAGCGGTCGCCAATGCCGCGATCCACCACCCCCGTCTCGAACCGGCGGCGGTGCGTCTGCTGACCCTGGCCCTGGTCGCCTACCCGAGCTACCTCGTGGCGATGCGCAGCCACCAGGCCCGGCAAGCCCAGCAGCACTGGCAGCGCTTCCTCGGCCTGGTGGCCCACGATCTCCGGCGGCCGGTGGCCACCATTCCAGGCTACGCCCAGTTGCTGGCTCGATCCAGTACGCCTCTCCAGGTCCGCGAGCACGCCCTGGGTGTGGTCCAGGCGGAAGCGCGCCGCATGGAGCGTCGGCTGACAGACCTGGCTGATGTGGCCAGTGCCGGCGCAGGGGCCCTCCAGGTGCAGCCACAGCCGACCGACCTGGTACCTGTGGCGCGTCGAGTGGTGGAGAGCCAGCGGGCCAGTTTTCCCCTGCATCGCATCGAACTGGAGGTCCCCGACCAGCTCACAGGCGTGTGGGACCCTGACCGCCTGACCCAGGTGCTCGATACCCTGGTGGGCAACGCCATCAAGTGCAACCCTGCCGGTGGGGAGGTCCGGGTGCGCTTGCAGGGCGAGCACAACCAGGCCGTCATCAGTGTCTCTGACCAGGGCAAGGGGATCCGCGCACAGGACCTGCCCTTGCTCTTCCAGCCCTTCTCACACCTGTACACAGAGCGAGCGACCTGCTGGGATGGCCTTGGCCTCTACATCGCCCAGGCCATCGTCCAGGCCCATGGCGGGCGTATCTGGGCCAGTAGCCCTGGCCCAGGACAGGGCACCGTCTTCACCTTCACCCTGCCCCTACCCGGACAGCCGCCTCCCGCAGGAGGCGTCTGGCCGGTGGCCCTGCCACGCCCCTGGTAGCACGCGGAGAGTACGGCGGTGCCTGCGGGGGCTCAGGAAGGCTTTCACGCGGAGCCGCGCTGGGTTACTCTATGAAGAGGCCGGAGCCGCCCGTGGCTGATTGCAGATGCCTCAAAAGGACCTGGCCCTCTGGTAGAGGGCCGGGCGGCACGGCGCCACTGGAGGCGAGAGTCATGGGACCGCTGCTGATTCCAGACTGTTGGGGAAGTTGATGGAACTCCGCTCGTTGGAGGAACAACTGGCACTATTTTCTGTAGCGGGACCGTCAGCGTCCCAGAACAACGTCGACTCGACTTTCTCGGACAATCTCTCGCTTCCCATTCACCGATGGTTCCGGTATTCTGCCGGCTTTTCGGCTACATGGGCGAAGCAGCTCATTGAGAGAGAGAAACTCACAGGAAGACATCACGTCCTCGATCCGTTTGCCGGCTCGGGCACCGTTCTCCTGGAAGGCGAAGGCTCCGACGTGCCTGCAATTGGAATCGAAGCTCACCCGTTTGTCCAGCGCATCGCACAGGCGAAACTCTACTGGCGGCAGGATGCCAGGTTGTTCAGGAAGTACGCTCTTTCCATCCTGAAACAAGCCGAGGCACTGGGGGGCGACCCTACGAGCTATCCCAGGCTTATTCAAGCGTGCTTCCCTCCGGAAAGCCTGTCTCGCCTCGATACTTTGTGGGAAGCGTGGCAAGCCACGGCCGACGCTTCCCCGCTGTCAGAACTGACCTGGCTGGCGCTGTGTTCTATTCTCAGGGACTGCTCTCCTGTGGGGACAGCCCAATGGCAGTACGTGCTACCTAACAAGACGAAGGCGAGAGCGCTCGATCCTTACGAGGCCTTCTGCACGAAGGTCTACCTCATGGCTGACGACATCGCCAGGCGCCAGAGATCGCACCCCGGCCCGCAAGCCAGGCTGTATCGCGCGGATGCCAGGGACTGCGCTCTCGTCCCTGATGGGTGGGCCGACCTCGTCGTCACCTCCCCTCCCTACGCCAACAACTACGACTACGCTGATGCCACGCGCTTGGAGATGACCTTCTTTGGGGAGGTTCGCGGCTGGGGCGACCTCCAGGCGGCGGTCCGCGCGCACCTCGTTCGCTCCTGCACCCAGCACGTCGCTCCCCTGGCTCACGAAACCGGCCGTTTTCTCTCCAACCCGTTGCTCGAGCCGATCCGCACTGAGCTCACTGACATCTGCGAGCAACTGGAAGCGGAGAGAGAAAAGCACGGCGGGAAGAAGCCGTACCATACAATGGTTGCCGCCTATTTCAGTGACATGGCACACGTCTGGGTAGCTCTTCGGAGGGCTACCCGCAAAGGCGCACTGGTCTGCTTCGTGGTCGGGGATTCAGCGCCCTATGGCATCCACGTGCCGGTGGACCGATGGCTGGGAGAGCTTGCCAGAGCGGCCGGTTTCGCCTCCTACTCCTTCGAAAAGACCAGGGATAGGAACATCAAGTGGCAGAACCGGAAACATCGGGTCCCGCTGCACGAGGGGCGCCTGTGGGTCGAAGGGTGAAGGACGCGTCCCCGTCTGTTCTGAGTCGACAGTCGACAGGCCAATGGCGGACTGGGGACTGCCGACGGTCAACTGTGGAGCTGGTCTAATCCCTGCCCGGCACCAGCTCTCCGCCGCGGATGCGGCGCGCGAGGTCGGCGAAGGTGTGGCGCGCCTCCACCTGTTCCCCGAGGGTGAGGTCGTCCACGGCGATGCCCGCGTCCTCCAGGGGGCCGAGGTGGTCCACCAACTTCCAGTAGACCTCCGGATGGATGACGAACACGTCGCGGGGCAGGTTCTGGTGGAGCAGGCGCGGGAAGTCCTGCTCGGCTCCGAGGTCGAACCGAAGCACCTCCGTTGGTGCAACGCTGGTGGTGACGATGACGTGCATGGCTCCTACCCGCCTCCTGGAGTGCGCGGCACCCGACTCCAGTGTGCGCCCTTACCCTGATAACGAGCAAGCCCCCGAATGGTTGCGCCCACCTGGGCTCGCTCGTCCTGGCCTGCCGCGTTCGCACCCTGCTGTATCCGAGGGTACGCGTTGAAAACGGGGGCCACGACCTCCCCCGGGGTAGTCTTGTCGCCGCTGCTGGGTGGTTTCACCAGCCACCCGTCCGGGTAGGTGCGTCAGTGGTCAGTGGTCAGTGGTCAGTGGCCAGTGTGACGGTGAGAGACCCTGCCGACTGCCGCCTGCCGACTGCCGACTGCCGACTGCTTACTGGCCACTGACCACTGGCCACTGACCACTCGCCGAGTGGCACGCGCATTGCGCGCGCGGGGGTGAAGACGTCTCGGAGGTTGATGCCCCGTGCGCGAGCTGCGCGATCGCCCCAGGGGAGCCACACCCTCCCCAACCGCTCCGCTGCCGCCCGAGCTGCGGCGGCCCTACCGTTTGATCGCCTTCGATTGGGATGGCACCGCGGTGATGGGCCGCAAGGAGGACGCGGGGCCCGTGCGCGAGCGGGTCGAGCAGCTCCTGCGCTACGGAGTGCGGGTGGTGGTCATCACCGGCACCAACTTCGACAATATCGACCGCCAGTTGAGCGCGGGCATTCGCGGGCCCCACAAGCAGCGCCTCTACCTGTGTACCAACCGGGGCTCGGAGGTGTATGGCTTCGACGCCCGCTCCCGCCCGATCGCTATCAAGCGTCGCGCCGCCAGCCCGGAGGAGGACCGCCTGCTCTCGGCCGTGGCCGAGCGGGTGCGCGACTGGCTCCTGGCGCGGGGGGTGGCGGTGGAGATCATCTACAACCGCCTCAACCGCCGCAAGATCGACCTCATCCCTGCCCCGGAGTGGGCGGAGCCGCCGAAGTCCGCCATTGGCGAGCTGCTGCAGGCGGTCGAGACCCGCCTGCACCAGGCCGGGGTGGAGGGCGGCATCCGGGAGGTGCTGGCGCTCACGGGCACCACCGCCCACGAGCTGGGCCTCCAGGACCCGCGCATGACCACCGACGTCAAGCATGTCGAGGTCGGGTTGACCGACAAGGGCGACAGCGTGGCCTGGGTAATGGCCGGGCTCGCGCCCCAGCGCCGCATCGCGCCCCAGGAGGTCCTGATCCTGGGCGACGAGTTCGGGCCGATCGCCGGCTTCGAGGGCAGCGATGCGCTCATGCGCTCGCCCGCGGCCGAGGGCGCCACCTTCGCCTCGGTTGGCCCGGAGCCAGGGGGCGCGCCGCCGGGGGTGCTGCACCTGGGCGGCGGGCCGCCGCGCTTCCGCCACGTGCTGGACGAGCAGCTCGCCCACCTGCGCGAGCTGCAGCCGGAGCCCACCGCCTTCCCGGAGTCGGCCTACCCCCCCACGCCGGACCCCACCTGGCTGCTGGAGCTGGAGGGCTTCGACCCCGCCCGCGAGCACGAGATCGAGTCGCTGCTCACCATCTCGAACGGCTACCTGGGGACGCGGGGCTCGCTGGAGGAGGTGACCGAGTCGTCGAAGCCGGCCACCTTCCTGGCCGGCGTGTTCGACGTGGGCTCGAGCGGGGAGGGAGTGACCGCCCTGGTGCGCGCACCCGACTGGACGATGGTGTGCGCCAGCGTGGAGGGCGAGCCGCTGCGGCTGGAACACGGGGAGGTGCTGGAGCTACGCCGTACCCTGGACCTCCACCGTGGGCTACTGCTTCGGCGCTGGCGCCACCGCGGCCCGTCCGGGCGGGTCACCCGCGTGGAGACGCTCCGCTTCGTCTCCCTGGCCGACCGCCACCTGGGGGTGGAGCTGGTGCGCCTGGAGCCCGAGAACTACACCGGCCAGGTCCGCCTGGAGAGCGCGCTGGACGGTCGCGGACTGGAGCGGCACTGGCTGGCGAAGGGCGCGCAAACCGACCACCTGCTGCTCCTGCGCGGTGAGACCCGCGGCTCGCGGGTGCGCTTTGCGTACGCCGCGGCCAACCCGCTGCTGAGCGCCGCGTTCCTGGCCGCTCAGGAAACCGCCTCGGTGGACGAGAGCTGGGCGTCGCGGAGCTGGGAGTGGGAGGCCGAGGTGGCCACCCCCTATCACCACGCCAAGGTGGTCGCCTGCTCCACCTCCCGAGATGCGGACGACCCGGAAGCGGCTGCCCGGGAGCACCTCAGCCGGGCCCTCCAGGCCGGGCCAAGCGGCCTGCTGGCCGAGCACGTGGAGGCCTGGGCGGAGCGCTGGGAGGCCGCGGACGTGGAGATCGAGGGCGACCGGGCGGCGCAGCGCGCGCTGCGCTTCGCCCTGTACCACCTGATCGCCGCGGCCAACGACGGGGACGAGCGGGTCTCGGTCGGCGCCCGGGCGATGACCGGCGAGTCGTACCTGGGCCACGTGTTCTGGGACACGGAGATCTTCGTGCTCCCGTTCTACATCTTCACCCATCCGCCCACCGCCCGCGCGGTACTGATGTACCGCTACCACACCCTGCAGGCGGCGCGGGAGAAGGCGCAGCGGCTGGGCTACAAGGGCGCCCTCTGGGCCTGGGAGTCGGCGGCCACCGGCGAGGAAACCACGCCGTCGCTGGTCGTGTTCCCCACCGGAGAGGTGGTGCCCATTCTGACCGCGGCCCAGGAGCACCACATCGCGGCCGACGTGGTCTACGGTGCCTGGCAGTACTGGCGCGCCACCGGCGACGACCAGTTCTTCCTGGAAGCGGGCGCGGAGATGATCCTGGAGGCCAGCCGCTTCTGGGCGAGCCGCTCGGGGCGGGGCGACGATGGCAAGCGCCACATCCGCACCG
Organism: Chloroflexota bacterium; assembly: GCA_016210245.1. GTDB lineage: Bacteria > Chloroflexota > UBA6077 > UBA6077 > JACQUR01 > JACQUR01. The sequence continues at coordinate 3,169 of JACQUR010000071.1, read as the reverse complement.
TCATCGGCCCGGACGAGTACCACGAGGGCGTGGACGACAACGCCTACACCAACGCCCTGGCGCGTTGGACCCTGCAGCGGGGCGTGGAGACAGTCTGCCTGCTCCAGTGCCACTGGCCCGAGCGCTGGGAAGCGCTCTCCAGGGAGCTGCGCCTGGGCCCCACGGAGACGGACGAGTGGCAGGAGGTCGCCGACAACCTGGTCCAGGGCCGAGTGCCCGGCTCCAACCTCATCGAGCAGTTCACAGGCTACTTCACCCTGGAGCCCATCGACCTGAAGGCCTACGAGCCGCGCACCGTGCCCATGGACGTAATCCTGGGGCGGAAGCGCACTCAGGCCTCCCAGGTGGTCAAGCAGGCCGACGTGGTGATGCTGCTCCACCTGCTGCACGACCAGTTCACGCCCCAGGAGCGACGCGAGAACTTCGAGTACTACGAGCCCAGGACCGGCCACGGCAGTTCGCTCAGCCCGGCCATCCACGCCGCGGTCGCGGCGCGGCTGGGCGAGGTGGACCTGGCCGAGCGCTACCTGCGCCAGGCGGCCGAGATCGACCTGGCCAACAACATGGGCAACGCGGCTGGCGGCGTCCACATCGCCGCGCTGGGCGGCATGTGGCAGGCGGTCGTCCTGGGCATCGCGGGGGTGAGCGTGCGCGAGTACGGCCTCTCCCTGAGCCCGCACCTGCCCCGGAGCTGGCGCCGGCTGAGCTTCCCGATCCAGTGGCGCGGGCGGCACGTGCGCCTATTCCTCACGGGTGAGCCGCTGCGCGTCGAAGCGGTGCTGGAGCGGGGCAGCCCCATGCTGGTCACGTTGGAAGGTGGGCCGGAACAGGAGTTGCAGCCTGGCAAGCGGTACGTGGCCGAGCTGCACGGGCAGCAGTGGACGACCTGGCGGGAGGTGGCAGCATGACCGTGTCGACATCCCAGCGCGCTCGGGGCGGAGAGGTTCGCCCCGCGGCGGTGCCCGCACCGTCCCTCGGGCAGTGGCCCGAGGGCTGGGCGCCCGTGTTCCTGGTGCCGCTGGAGGGCTCGCCGGCCGGCGCGGCAGCGCTCACCGTGGCGCGCAACCTGGCCCAGGCCATGCGGTCGATGGTCCACCTGGTCCACGTGACCGACGAGCCGCTCTCCGAGTCCGACCTGCTGCGTCGGCTGGGCCTGGCCAAGGCGGACCTGCACGGGGCGGTGCTGGATCGCCTGGCCGGGGAGCCGAGCCGAGCGATCGTCGCCGCCGGGCGGCGCATGAACGCAGAGTTGATCGTCATGGGCGCCACAGCCTCGGCCGAACAGCAGTACCGGGGCATTGGCCCGGTGTCGGAGCGGGTGGTGCTCGACGGGCCAGCGCCGGTGCTGCTGGTGCGGCCCGGGGCCTGCGGGCGTCTGGGCCAGGAGGCGGGCAAGCTCACCCGGGTGCTGCTGCCTCTCGACGGTGCGCCCAGCTCGGCCGAGGTCATCGCGCCGGCCCTCGCTCTGGCGGCCAGCAGCGGCGCGGACCTGGACGTGCTCCACGTGGCCGGCCCGGGCGTGCGCCGCCCGGTGGAGCCGGGCACCTTTGGCGCGCCCCGCTACGTCGACCAGCCGCAACACGAGTGGCCGTCCTGGGCGCGCGAGTTCCTGGACCGCTTCTGCTGCGTGCTGGCCACCTGCCCGGCCAACGTGCCCACGCGCCTATCGCTCAGCATGGGCGCCCCGGGCCCGGCGATCATCGCCTTCGCCCGCGAGCACGGGAGCGACCTGATCGTGCTCGAGTGGCGGGGCAAGGTGCGCCTGAACCACGCGGGCATCGTGCGCTTCGTGGTCGCCAACGCCCTGTGCCCGGTGCTGCTCATCCGCGCGGCGCCGGCTCATACCACCTCGCCGCTCTCCCCGCCCCGGCCCGCCCAGCAGGAGTAGGCCGGGAGCGAGGCGCTGACCCCGTTGCCACTGGCCAAGATAGAAAACAAGCCAAGGCAGGAGATCGGAACGGATTGCTGTCAACGGATTCTGGGAACGGATTGAGCGGATTGGAACGGATTGTTGCTCGTACCATCCGTTCCAATCCGCTCAATCCGTTCCCGGAAATCCGTTGACAGCAATCCGTTCCAGCCATCCGTTGGCAGCGCGTGCTCGGCGCCCGCGGCGCGCCATCACAGCTCGCCGGCCTGGCGTAGCACGTCTCGGTACAAGGCGGGACTGATCCGGAAGCGTTGGCCGATCAATGCGTCAAGCAGCGGCCGCACCGCGGGGATGCGCCCTCGGCGTTTGGCAAGCAGGATCAGCCCGACAGTACCGGTCGCCTGGCGGATAGCGCCGCGGAGCGCCGAGTCCGTGTTGGCCAGCGTACGGGCCCTGCGCTCGTCGATGAGCCTGGCCGCCCGGACGGCCGCGGCGGCGCTCAGCACCGTGGACTCACCTGGGTCGAGCTCGGGGAAGGCGCCTGGGTCGTCTTCGTCTACCACCGCAACGAGTCCTTCCGTGCGTGCTTGCTGGATGGCGGCCACCCCGGGTTTGGTCGGGTTGCCTGTGGCCTCCGCCCAGACCCGCGCGGTCGCGTAAACTGGCGTCGGGAGGAGCGTGAGCAGGTCGAGCCGGCCGATGCGGGCGAGACTGATGAGTGCAGTCGCGTCGGCGTAGAACCTCAGTTGCGCCACGACTGGTCCCCTGTCTTCAGCCAGCAGCCCCGGTCTGCCGCAGCAGGTCCTCCAGACGCTCGACTTCGGCTCCGATGCCTCCCTCCGGCTCCCAGAGGATCGGGACACCCAGGCTATCGCACAGGTCGATGAAATCGCTCAGGCACATGCCCGCCAGCTTCGCCCCTTGCCCAAGGGTCAGGGTGGCCTCACGGTAGAGCTCGACCGCGATGAGCTCCAGCGCGCGCTGGTAGGTATCCGCCGCCTCCCCGCGAGCTGCGACCACCTGGGCCAGCTTCTCGGCACTGACGATCCAGGCCACCGGGCGGTTCTCCTTGCTCACCAGCACCGGTGCCTGCTGCGCCTCCCGGATCGCCCGCGAGGCCGCGCCGTGCCCCAACTGCGCTACCGAGAAGGTCTTCGCCATGTCCGGCCCCCTTTCCACCGCATCATCACCGGTTATGATGCCATTATAGCAGCAGTGGACGTCCCCGGACACTTGCGCCGTCGCGCCCCAGCATCTTGGAACGGATTGCTGTCAACGGATTCGGGGAACGGATTGCTG
>JACQUR010000084.1 GCA_016210245.1 Chloroflexota bacterium | reverse complement strand
ACCGTGAGGTCCTTCGACGGGCTCAGGATGAGCGGAGCCCGGGGTCCGCTCATCCTGAGCCTGTCGAAGGACCTCACGGTCGCGGCTCGGATAGAATCCCTCGCTTGACGCGTCACAGAGCACCAGGGCGGCGCCTGGGTCGTTGTGGCGGCCGCGGGTGAGCTTCCTCGCGGCCCAGCCGGCTGGACCCCTACGCCTCCTCGGCGAGCAGGCGGTAGCCGACACCGGGCTCCGTGGCGAGGTACCGCGGCTGCTGGGCGTCCGGCTCCAGCTTCTTGCGCAGCCGGGCGACGTAGACGTGCAGATAGTGGGCCTCGGCCTCGTACTGCGGTCCCCAGGCCTGCTGGAGCAGCATGCGGTCGGTCAGCACCTTGTTCGGGTGGGAGACGAAGGCCTTCAGCAGCTCATATTCGGTGGGGGTCAGGTGTACCTCGCGCCCGCCGACCGCCACCCGCCGGCGCTCCAGGTCCACTTCCAGGTCTCCCGTTCGGAAGACCGCGGCGGTCCCGCTGGCGGGCCGCGCAGCGTGGCGGAGCGCGACCCGGATGCGAGCGAGTAACTCGTCCACCCCGAAGGGTTTGGTCAGGTAGTCGTCCGCTCCGAGGTCGAGCGCGGCGACCTTGTCCCGCTCCGCGCCCCGGACCGAGAGCACCACAATCGGGACATTGGAGTAGCCGCGCACGTCGCGGAGAAGGTCCAGGCCATCCATGTCCGGCAGTCCGAGGTCGAGCAAGACGAGGTCGGGATGTCGGTACGAGAGGCATTCGAGCGCCTCCTGGCCGGTTTCGGCCGTTTCGACCTGGTAGCCATGGTGGACCAGGTTGGTCCGCACCGCACGCCGGATGGCAGGCTCGTCATCAACCACCAGGATGCGGGCTCCCGGCGGGCCGTTCATCCTTGCGCCTGCTCGGCAGCCAGCGCGCCGTCCATCGGCCCGGCCAGGGGCAGGGTGAAGACGAAACGGGTGCCCCCGCCGGGCCGGTTCTCGGCCCAGATGTGCCCGCCGTGGGCCTCCACCAGGCCCCTGGCGACCGCCAGTCCGAGCCCAGTACCCTTCGGACGCGGCCCGGTACGGTTGGCGCGGTAGAAGGGCTCGAAGAGGTGCGGGAGCGCAGCCTCGGGAATCCCGGGTCCACGATCGGCCACCTCCACCTGGACCTCCCCATCTGCCTGCCGGGCGGCAACGCGGATCTCGGTGCCCGGCGGGGTGTACCTGGCTGCGTTTTCCACCAGGTTGGACAGCACCTGGTCGATCTCCACGTAGTCCAGGGGGACCGGCGGCAGCTCGTCCGGGCTCTCGACCACCACGCGGTGTTGCGCCGTCACCGGCCGCAGTCGGCCAAGCACGTCATCGATCAGCGCACCCAGATCGTACCAGCTCTTCTCCGGCCGCAGGCTGCCGGCTTCCATCCGCGAGAGGTCGAGCACGTTGCCGATAATCAGGTTGAGCCGCTGGGCCTCTTGCTCGATCGTCTCCGCGAACTCGCGGCGCTCCTGGCGCGTCCAGGACACATCCTCCTGGCGCAGGCTGCCAGCCGAGGCGATGATGGAGGCCAGAGGTGTCCGCAGGTCGTGCGAGACGGCGTTCAGCAGCGCGGTCTTGAGCTCATCGGTGCGGCGTAGCACCTCGGCTTCGGTCGCCTCGCGTCGCAGTCGGGCCCGCTCGAGGGCGAGGCCAAGCTGCGTCGACACGGCAGATAACAGCCGATCGTCCGCGGCGGTGAAGCCTGGCCCGTCCGGCGCACGCACCAGCACGATGGTCCCGGTGCGCCGGCCTTCCACCTTGACCGGAACCACATACAGCCGGTCGCTGGCGATCGTGCGCGGCGCGCCGGGTGGCCGGGGTGGCACCACGCTAATCCAGCGCCCGGGCGCGCCGCGCTGGACGGCGGTGGGGGCGGGACCCCCCTGCAGGAGGTAGGTAGGCGCTGTGGCTGCCGCCGGGAGCAGGCGCAGGGCTTCGGAGCCACCGGCCGCCGCTCTGGTGGCCTTGAGGCGACTGCCATCTGCGACCTCGATGGCGACTGCTGCCAGTTGCAGCTCCTGGCGCAATCGTTCGGCCACGGCGTCCAGCGCCTGGCCGAGGTCGAGATCGCTCATCAGGCGGGCGACGTCGTACAGGACGACCGCCTCACGCTCACGCTGCCTCGCCTCCTGCGCGCGCTGGCGCTGGCCCGCTGCCAGTTGCCCGGTGATCACGGCCGTGGCGAGAAACAGGAGCAGCGCGACCCACTCTTCAGGATCAGCCACCGTGAAGGCGTAGTAGGGTTTGGTGAAGAAGAGGTCGAACGTCACGAACGATGCGATCGACGCGAGAATGGCCGGGCCTCTGCCAAACGCAACGGCGGTGGCGAGCACTGCGCCCAGGTAGAGCATGGAGATGTTGGCGATGTGCGTGCGCCCGAGGATGAGCCAGATGAGGCCGCTGACCAGCCCGACGGCAGCCAGGGCCGCGGCGTAGCCGATCCACCTGGCGCGGATGGAAACCTGCAACTGCCGAGACCACCTCACCGTAGCGCCTCCTCCAGCAAGGCGAGGAGCACAACGCCTCCCTGGTTGCCCTCGACCAGCACTCGCTGCCCGTCACGCAACCGGGTCGTGGCATCAACCGTACCCATGCCCGCCGGGACACCTTTCTGACGCACCTTGATTGCCGCGTGGAGGACTGCGCCGCCGCAGTCTACCTGGACGGCGTCGGCCCGCAGGGCTATTCAGTTGTCCGGTTTCGAGCGGTCGCGGGATGGT
>JACQUR010000076.1 GCA_016210245.1 Chloroflexota bacterium | reverse complement strand
CACCTGGACCGGGGTCAAACGCTGGGTGGTGGTGCCGTCGCCCAGTTGGCCGAGGCCATTGTAGCCCCAGGCCCAGACGGTGCCGTCGTTCTTGAGCGCCAGGCTGTGGCCGTAGCCCGCCGCGAGCGCCCGCACCCCGCTCAGGGGTCCTCCTGAGCCAGTCGAAGGACCGCTCACCTGGGCCGGGGTGGTGCGGTCGGCGTTGCCGCCGACGCCCAGTTGGCCGTACCAGTTGGCGCCCCAGGCCCAGACGGTGCCGTCGTTCTTGAGCGCCAGGCTGTGGTAATCGCCCGCCGCGAGCGCGGTCACCGCGCTCAGGCCGCTCACCTGGACCGGCGCGGGCCGGCAGTAGCATCCGGAGGTCGCCGTGGTGCCGTCGCCCACCTGGCCGTAGTAGTTGTAGCCCCAGGCCCAGGGCACGCCCGTGGGCCTGGGCGTGGACGTAGCGGTCGGAGTGGCAGTGGCGGTCGCGGTGGCCGTGGGCGTGGCCGTCGGCGGCGGATCGCCGAGCTTCAGCGCCAGGCTGTGGTCGTAGCCCGCCGCGATGCCGATCGCTCCGCTCAGCCCGCTCACCTGGACTGGAGTGAGGTAGTTGGAGGGCCAGGCCCAGACGGTGCCGTCACCCTTCAGCGCCACGGTGTTGTAGTTGCCCCCCGCCAGCGCGATCGCCCCGCTGAGGCCGCTCACCTGCACAGGCGTAGGCCGGCAGTAGCACCCGGAGGTCACCCTGGTGCCGTCGCCCAGTTGGCCGTAGTAGTTGTCGCCCCAGGCCCAGGCGGTGCCGTCGCCCTTCACCGCCAGGCCGTGGTAGCGCCCAGCGGCGATCGCGGTCGCCCCGCTGAGCCCGCTCACCTGGACAGGGCTGGTTCGTTGGGTGCCAGAGCCGTACGTGCCGTCGCCCAGTTGGCCGTAGTAGTTGTAGCCCCAGGCCCAGACGGTGCCGTCGCCCGCCAGGGCCAGGCTGAAATCACCGCTCGCCGCGATGGCGGCCATCCCGCTCAGCGGTCCTCCTGAGCCGGTCGAAGGGCCGCTCACCTGGACCGGGGTGAGGCTGCACGGGGTGTTACTGTAGGGACCGCAGAGGCTGGTCGTGCTGGCACCCAGTTGGCCGGAGTAGTTGCCGCCCCAGGCCCAGACGGTGCCGTCGCCCTTCAGCGCCAGGCTGTGGCCGTCGCCGGCCGCGATGGCGATCACTCCGCTCAGGGGTCCTCCTGAGCCGGTCGAAGGGCCGCTCACCTGGATGGGCGTCGGGCTGCAGGCGTCATTGGAGCAGGTGGTGGTGGTGGCGGCGCCCAGTTGGCCGAACCAGTTCGCGCCCCAGGCCCAGACGGTGCCGTCGCCCTTCAGGGCCAGGCTATGGGAGCCGCCCGCCCCGGCGGCGATGGCGATCACCCCGCTCAGGCCGCTCACCTGGACGGGAGTGAGGTGGTCGATGGTGGTGCCATCCCCCAGTTGCCCGTCCCAGTTGCCGCCCCAGGCCCAGACGGTGCCATCACTCTTGAGCGCCAGGCTGTAATCGTCGCCCGCCGCCAGAGCGACCGCCCCGCTGAGGCCGCTCACCTGGACCGGGGTGGTGCGGCTGGTGTACGTGCCGTCGCCCAGTTGGCCGTAGCTGTTCGAGCCCCAGGCCCAGGGCACGCCGGTGGGCCTGGGGGTGCCAGGGGCCAGCGTGGCGCTGGGCGTTGCAGTTGGCGTGGCCGTGGCGAGGGTGGCGCTGGCCGTGGCAGTCGGCGTGCTCGTGGCGGTGGGAGTGCTCGTCGCGCTGGCGGTGGCCGTCCCGGTCGGCGCCAGCGTGGGCGTCGGGGTGTCCGAAGCGGTTGGGGTCGTCGAGGGCGTGGAGGTCGAGGTCACCGTGGAGGTGGACGTTGCCGGGGGCGTGGTCGTCGCTGTGGGCGCGGAGGTCGAGGTGCTGGTGGGGGTGGACGTTGCCGGGGGCGCGCTCGTCGCCGTGGGCGTCGGCGTGGGGGCCGCGGTCGCCGCGGTCGCCGTGGCCGTCGCGGTCGAGGCCGGCGTTGCGCTGGCGGTGGCAGTCTCCGTCGAGGTGGGCGCGTTCGTCGGCGTGGCCAGCGCCGGAACGGTGGGCGTGGGAGTGTCGGCCACCTGGCCAGCCACGGGCGCGGGCAGGCTCACCACCTGGACCAGGAGGCCCACCAGGGCGACGACCGAGAGACGGCGCAACCAGGGACTGGAACGCATGATCTTCTCCTGCTCCCGCTATGGCGCCGAGCTCGGCGCCCGCGCTGCGAAACGAACGGCCACGCCACACAGGCGAAAAGCGGCCAGGGCACGGGGTGGTCACAGAAATCGGCCATGCGCCGCGTGGCCTGTCAGTGTAGAGCCAGGGTGTTAACGAGAAGCTAAAGGAGTGTTAAGAGAGGGCTAAGAGGACCTGTACGCCTGCTGGAGGCTCGAACGGTACCGCAATGGTCGCATTCGGGGCGGGTCTGACGAGTTCTGGTGGTTGCGGGGCTGCGCGCCTACGTCTGGGGCAGCGCGGCCCGCAGGCGGTCGAGGGCGGGGGGCAGTTCGCGGGCGAAGAAGCGGCGCAGGGAGGCGTTCTGGCCGGGCACGTGGGCCTCGACGCCGAGGAAGCCGTCGTAGCCGTGCTGGCGTAGCGCGGCCAGCTCGGCCGCCAGGTCGGCCGAGCCATGGCCGGGCAGGCGCCGCCCGCTGTCGGACACGTGGACGTAGCGCAGGGTGTCCCCGGCCTGCCTGGCCGCGGCGGCGGGGGTTTCGCCTTCGAGGCGCAGGTGGTACAGGTTGGCGCACACGCCGAGCCCCTCGCTGCCCACGGCTCGGCAGAGGGCGCTGGCCTCAGCGACGGTGTTCAGGGCGTAGCTTTCGGAGCGGTTCACCGGCTCCAGCAGCAGCCGCACCCCGTCCTCGGCCGCGGTGCGCGCCATGTCGCGCAGGCGCTCCGGCAGCAGCTTGCGCGCCTCCGCCCGCGCCTGGTCGAGCGGCAGGTCCTTTGCCAGTCGGGGTCCGCCGTAGGCGGGCACGTAGACCAGGCCGAGGGCGCCGATCTTCGCGCACAGCCCCAGCAGGCGGCGCAGCTCGGCCGCGGTGAAACGCTGCTCCTCCTGCTCGGCCGCCAGGAGCGAGGTGCGCAGGCTCGCGCTGACGACCGGCACGCGGATGCCCATCAGGCGCGAGAGGCCACGTATCTTGTCCAGCCGCTCGGCCAGGCCCGCGCTCCACAGCTCGAGCCCGTCGAGCTGTAGCGTCTCGGCGGCGTTGAAGCGCTCGTCGATCGTCGCCCCGTCGAGCAGGTCCTCCTGAGCCGCCAGGCGCACGGTGTCTCCAGAAGGCAGAAGGCAGTCGGCAGTAGGCAGAAAGCAGTAGGCAGTAGGCAGAAAGCAGTAGTCGATAGTCGACGCCCTCGGTACGGCTGTCGCCGGCCAGTGGCTACTGGTATTGTAGCCCTGCTGTCGCCTACTGCCTACTGCCTTCTGCCTACTGCCTTCTGCCTTCTGCCGTCTGCCTACTGCCTACTGCCTACTGCCTTCTGCCTTCTGCCTACTCGCCCCTAGCCACTCACGATCCGGATCTCCCGCCAGCCCACGTCGCCGGCGCTGAGGGCGGTGTGGATCTTGACGCGCACCACGTTGGGCACGGGCTCGTTCAGGCGCACCACCAGCTTGTCGCGGTCCCTGGTGATGCCGCGCAAGGTGTCGATGGCGAAGTACTCGCCATCCTTGGTGGTGACCCACACCTCGTGGATCGTCGGCCCGCTCTGCTGCTGGGCGGCCACCAGCTCCAGGCCGCCGAGGGTGACCGGGATCTTCATGTCGATCTCGATCCACTGGGGCGCTGGCCCGCTCGCCGTCCAGAACGTGTCCTCCTTGCCGTCCACGGCCAGGCCCGGGTTCTTGCCCGCCGAGGCCGATATCTGGGCGCCCTCGGCGTAGTTGCCGCCGGCGACGCTCAGGCTCAGCTCGCCCTTCTCGGGCACCAGCTCGCCCGCACCCGGCTTCTGCCCCACCACCGTGCCTGGCGCGGCCCCCTGCACCAGTTGCGTTTCGATGGCGCCCGGCTTCCACCCGCGCCGCACCAGCAGGGCCCGCGCTTCGTTCAGGTTCATGCCCCGCAGGTCCGGGGTTTGAATGCCCGCGCTGACGACCAGCTTGACCGGGGCGGTGCGCGAAGCGCGCGAGCCCGCCGGCGGGAGCTGGCCAATAACTGTGTCCTTGGGCTTATCCTCACTCGGCTGGAGGCTGTCGATCGACACGTCCAATCCGGCCGCCCTGGCAAGCTGGGCGGCATCGGCCAGCGAGTGCCCACCCAGGTCCGGCACCTGGGCGAACTGGAACAGCGACAGCACCTGGGGCAGCACCAGCATGTAGAACAGGAAGGCGAGCGTGCCCACGGCCGCGGTGGCCAGGGCCGGCGCCAGCAGGGCGATGTGCTCGAGACGCGACCGCCGAGGCCGTACCGGCCGACCATCCCTGGCCACCTCCAGGTCGTGCAGGGCCGGACTCTGGAGGGCCAGCTCGCGCTCCAGCAAGGCCGCCCGAAACTCGATCGCCGAGCCGTGGCGCTCGATCGGGTTCGGGGCCAGGGCGCGCAGGATGACGTTGTCCAGCTCGAGGGGGACATCGGGCCGCACTCGGCGGAGCGACGCGGGCTCGCGGACCAGGCGCTGCGAGGCGATGGCCAGCAGGTTGGCTCCGGCGAAGGGCGGCGCGCCGGCCAGCGCCTCGTAGAGCATCACCGCCAGACTGTAGGTATCGCTCCTGACCGTCGGCGCGGCGCCCATCACCTGCTCGGGCGAGAGGTAGGCGGCGCGCTCGGCCAGGGCTTCCAGCGAGAGCAGGCCGCAGGTGACCGCCAGGTGGGTCAGGCTGAAGTCGAGGAGCTTGACCTGCCCGTTCGCGCCCACGACCACGTTCTCGGGCCGTAGATCGCCGTGGATGATGCCTCGCTGATGGGCGTGGGCCAGGCCCTCGGCCACCTGCGCGCCGATGGTCACCGCGCGCTCCACGGGCAGGTGCCCCTGTTCGATCAGCAGCGTCCGAACGCTCTTGCCCTCCGCCAGGTCTCCCTCCACCAGCTCCGTCACCAGGTACGGGCGGCCATCCTGCACGCCAGCGTCCAGGACCGCGGCGATGTTGGGGTGGTCGAGCGTGGCAAGCTGGCTGGCCAGACGGAGCAGGCGCTCGCGGAACTGGTGCTGCTCGCCCGCCTGCTCGTCGAACAGCTTGACCGCCACCGTGCGCCCCGAGTCCTGGTCGATGGCGCGGTACGTGGTCGCCAGAGCGCCTCGGCTCAGGGGACCTTCCAGGATGTACCGCCCGCCCAGCGCGTGCGCATCGACGACGATCTCCCCCGCGTCGCTCGGTTCGTCGTAAAGAGGCTCGTCCGCTGGCGCCATATCGTTTTCGCCCCCCTGGGATTTTGGATTTTGGATTTTG
>JACQUR010000064.1 GCA_016210245.1 Chloroflexota bacterium | reverse complement strand
TCCCTCGCAGGGAAGGGGGCGGGGGGGTTAGGTCGGCCCCGCCCCCCTGCCACCCGCAGCAGCGGCAGCGGCTGGCGGACCTTCACCCTGGCCTCGGTGCGCGCGGCGCGGCCCAGACTGACGATCTGGCGCACCTGGTCGACCATCGCCTCGATCCCTGGGTCGATCAGCGCCTCGTTCGCCTCCGGGTAGCTGGTGTGGTGGACGCTCTCCGGGGCCTGGGTGTCGACCGTGCGGACCAGGTTCTGGTACATCGCCTCGCTCACGAAGGGCAGGATCGGGGCCAGCAGGCGAGCCAGGGTGGTGAGCACCTCGTACAGGGTGAGGTAGGCTGCGCGCTTGTCCTGGTCCGCCTGCGACTTCCAGAAGCGCCGCCGGCTGCGGCGGACGTACCAGGTGCTCAGCTCGTCCACGAAGCGCTCCACCGCGTCGGTCGGCCCGGCCGCCTCGAACCTGTCCAGCCCGGCTCGCACCTCGCGCACCAGGCCCTGCAGACGGGAGAGGATCCAGCGGTCGAGCAGTGCTCGCTCGCTCGGCGGAACCTGCCGGCCCGTGGGGGCGAAGCGGTCGATGCTGGCGTAGGTGGCGAAGAAGCTGTAGGTGTTCCACAGGGTCAGGAGCTTGCGCTTGACCTCCTCGGCCGGGCCGTAGCCAAACAGCAGGTTGGCCTGGACGTTCTGGGAGGCGTAGAGCCAGCGCATCACGTCGGCGCCCATCTTCTCGGCCGCCTCGTCGAACCAGATGGCGTTGCCCAGGCTCTTATGCATCGGCCGGCCCTGCTCGTCCAGCAGCTTCTCGAAGGCCAGCACTGTTTCGTAGGGACTGCGGCCGTCGAGAGCCACGCTCATGAACAGCATGCTGTAGAACCAGAGGCGGATCTGCTCGCGCATCTCGGTGATGAAGTCGGCCGGGAACCACTGCTCCCAGGAGGCGCGGTCGTGCAGGTAGTTGAGGGTGGAGAAGGGCACGATGCCCGCGTCCAGCCAGGCGTCGCCCACCTCAGAAATGCGGGAGACTACCGTGTCGCAGTGCGCGCACCTGACCTTCACCTCGTCGATCCACGGCCGGTGCAGCTCCTCGAGCTGCTCGAGTCCGGAGACGGCGCGCTGGTGCAACTCGGCCAGGCTGCCGACGACGGTGAGCTGGCCACAGCTCGGGCAGGGGTAGAAGGGCAGGGGCAGGCCCCAGTAGCGGCGACGGGAGATGTTCCAGTCGCCCATGTTGTTCAGCCAGTCCTCCATCCGCTTGCCGGCCGACGGGGGAATCCACCCCACCGTGGCGGCCGCGTCCTTCATCGGCTGGCGGATCTCGTCGACGCGGATGAACCACTCGTCGGACAGGCGGAACACCAGCTCCTCGGCGCAGCGCCAGCAGGTGGGGTAGCGGTGGGTGTAGTCGAAGACGCGGTAGAGCAGGCCCTTCTGGCGCAGGCTGTCGAAGATCGGGTCGTTGACCTCGCGCACGTTGCGCCCCACCAGGAGCCCGTAGCCGGGGACGTAGTCGCCGAACTCGTTGAGCGGGACCAGCACCGGCAGGCTCTCCACCCGCGACAGCTCGTAGTCCTCGGCGCCGCAGCCCGGGGCGATGTGGACGATGCCGGTCCCTTCGGCCTCGCCCACCTCCTCCCAGGGGACCACGCGATGGTCCACCTCCTGCTGGGCCTCGAGCTCGTCGAAGGGGCCGGAGTAGCGCAGACCCACCAGTTCGCTGCCGCGCACCGTCTCCAGCACCTCGAACGGCCCCTCCAGCACCTGGGCGGTGCCGCGCGAGAGGATCAGCACCCGGTCGCCCTGCCGCACCTTGAGGTACTCCAGCTCCGGGTGGACGGCCAGGGCCACGTTGGCCGAGAGCGTCCAGGGGGTGGTAGTCCAGACCAGGAAACGCTCGCCGGGGCGGCTCTGGATGGGTAGCGCCAGCACGACCGAGGTGTGGGTGACCTCGCGGTAGGAGTCGGTGCCGACCAGCTCGTGCTGGGAGAGGCCGGTGCCGCAGCGGGTACACCAGGGCATGGCGCGCGCGCCCCTGTAGAGCCAGCCGCGCTCGTGGCAGGTCTTGAGGAAGTGCCAGATGTGCTCGATGTTGGTGTCGGACAGGGTGTAGTAGGAGTGGTCCCAGTCCATCCACTGGCCCAGGCGGATGGACTGCTGGGTCTGAATAGCGGAGTACTTGAGGACTCGCTCCCTGCACCGCTCGGCGAAGCGGGCCAGCCCGTAGGCCTCGATCTCGCGCTTGGAGTTGAAGCCCAGCTCGCGCTCGACCTCCACCTCCACCCACAGGCCCTGGCAGTCGAAGCCGTTCTGGTAGCGCTGGTGGAAGCCGTGCATGGCCTTGTAGCGCTGGTAGATGTCCTTGTAGGTGCGGCCCCAGGCGTGGTGGACGCCCATGGGGTTGTTGGCGGTGATGGGGCCGTCGATGAAGGACCAGCGCGGCCCGGGGCGGTTCTGCTCGCGCAGCTTGTCGAAGGCGCGCGACTCCTCCCAGAAGCGCAGGATCTCGTGCTCCAGGGCAGGAAAGTCGAGTTTCGAGGGAACGGGCTTGTACAAGACAGTCTCCGTAGTCGACAGTCCGCAGTCGAAAGGGCACCAGCAGACTGTCAACTGTGGACTGTCGACTGTGGACTTGGTTTAGTATGGCAGATTGGGGCGGAGGGGCGCGAGTCGGGCGCCCGCGCCAGCTTCCCCCGCACCCCCTGCCCCGCGGGAGGCTCCCTCACCTCCCTGCCCCCTCTCCCTCAAGGCATATTAGGATCCACTCGTCGGCCAATCTGGCGCAGGGATGTCTGGGCGACGGGCGGCTGGTCTACAACGAGGACCAGCAGGTCCATGTCGCTCTTGCGCCCGAAATCGCCCCGGGCGTAGCTACCGAAGAGCAGCAGGCCGACGACGCCCTCCACGACCCGCAACTGCCGAGTCAGGTCGTCGAGCGCGGCGACCAGGCGACGGACCGTCGGCTCAGGCCAGGGCCCACGCCTCAAGTTGCGCCAGAAGCGCGTCGAGCCGCGTAGCCGTTTCTCCGTTCCCCTGGCCTGTCGATGCCCCTCCTCCGTCATCACCCACCTTCGCGCAATCATTATCACTCTGCCGGCATGAGTGATAATGATTTCCCGCCGCTTTCCAGGCAGGATCCCCGCGTCTGGGTCGTCCTCGCCCCCCGCCGAATCGGCGGGTGTGGCCAGTTGCTGTGTAGGCGGTGGCCGAGCCGTAGGGGGCGACAGGGCCGTCGCCCCCTACGACCTCCACGCACAAGAACTGGACGGACCCGAATCGGCACGGTGCTTGCTGGCCGCGGATACTGATGGTATCCTCCCAACATCCGGAGCTGTAGGGCTGGGCACTCCAGAGGAGGTGGTGAGATGGCGGCGCTGCCGCGATCCGCGCGTTTCGGCCGGATCGTTCGAAACCCCCGCGTGTGTGGGGGAGAGCCGACGGTGGCAGGGACGCGGGTGCCCGTGCGTTGCATCGTGGTCGAGTATCAGTTGTATGGCAATGTCGAGGAAGTCCAGCGAGCCTACCCACACCTGGACATCACTGCGATACACGAGGCCCTGGCCTTCTACGAGGCCCACCGCGAGGAGATCGATCGCCTGATCCAGGAGAACGAGGAGTTCGCCAACTCGGCCGACTGATGCTTCCTCCGCAATAATCGGCAGGTAATGGAGGAGAAGTCGGGGCGGCGTCAAGCCAAGCCAGCTTTCGACGAAGAGAAGCCGTACTGGCAGGCACGACTTCTTCGGCTATGCCCTCACTCTCAGTATGCCGTGGCTCGCTCGCTCCGGTTTCTTCCTCACGGTCACCTCGACATCCATATCAAGAGCGTTCAGGAAGCGGAAGAGCCTGTCTAGGCTGAAGCCGGAGAGCCTCCCGTTCATCAACCTGGAGATGTTGGCCTGGTCGAGCCCAAGGACACGAGCGGCCTGGCGCTGGGAGAGACCCCGCTCCCTGATGGCGTCGTAGATCAGCATGCCAATGTCGGCCTTCGCCAGGTGCTCCTCAGCGTCCGGAAGCCCCAGGTCCTCGAAGACGTTACCGCTGCTCTCGGTGACCTCGATCTTCTCTCTGTCGCTCATCTTCCATGACGCCCGCGCCGCTCCCCTTGCCCACCTTGAACGGCTTGGCGTAGGGAGCCGTCCGCCCATTCTGGGCCAGCCGGAGCGCAACACCAACGGCGCCCCTCACCTCCGCAGGAAACTCTCTCAGGTCCTCTTTCGTGGAGGGTGCCCAGCGTATCGGCTTCGACGCGTCACTCATGCATGGATGATGCCAGATCTAACATCAGGCGTCAATCCTTCTGGCTCGCCGTCGGAATCGGCATGCTCCTTGCTGGCCGCGGATACTGATGGTATCCTCCCAACACCCGGAGCTGTCGGGCTGGGCATCCCAGAGGAGGTGGAGAGATGGCGGCGCTACCGCGATCCGCGCGTTTCGGCCGGATTGCTCGAAATCCCCGCGTGTGTGGGGGAGAGCCGACCATCAAAGGCACCCGCATTCCTGTACGCTCCATCGTGATCGAGTACCAGCGTTATCACGACCTCGAGTGGGTACGTGCGGGATACCCCCAACTCGATGTCCCGACAATACAGGAGGCGCTGACCTTCTACGAGGCCCATCGCGAAGAGATCGACCGCTCCATCGCCGAGAACGAGGAAGAGGACGAAGGCGCGGACTGATGCCGGCGCCGCCCGCTTACCTGGACGAGTGCGTACACCTGGCTCTGGTCGAGGCCCTGCGCACGCTGGGATCGTCATTCTCCAGGAAAGGCCTGCGCTCGCGACTCTGGCGGTTCGCGCGGCGATGCTGCTCGACTGGATCGCCACTTTCCCCGACCACCGCTCGCGGCTCTTCAAGTGGGGCCAACTCCAGGAGCTGATCGAGCAGGGCTACCGGCTACCCGGCTACAGCGAGGCCGAAGTGCAGCTTGCGCTCGGCCGGACGCGGCCATGACGTGCGCTCCTCGAGCTGAGGCTCGGAGGCGAAGCGCTACGTCCAGGTTGCGAGTGCCACCGCCCTCCCCTGGCCCGAGAACGCCGCCGACGTGGTCTGCGCCTGGGAGTTCTTCGAGCATGTGCCGTTCGATGAGCCGCCCCAGGTGCTGGACGAGCCGCTGCGGGTCTTGAAGTCGGGCGGCCAGCGATCGAGCGATCACCTGGTCTGGTCGGTGGGCCCGGGGCGCTGATTCCCGACTATGGCGTCGAGGATGAGTGCCGCTCCATCCTGGGCATGATGGCGTTCGCCACCTGGGCCGGCCTGCCGCTGGAACTGCTCACCTCGGATGAGGAGAGCGACTACGGCGAGGACTTCTCCCTCTGCGGCTGGAAGATCGACCTGAAGACGACGGCCTACCGCAGGGCAAACTCGTCTACCGTCTGGGCACCCGCTACCCGTCCGACGTGTACGTGCTGGTGGTGCTGGACGAGCAGCACCTCCAGCGTTCCCGCCCGGTCGGGTGGGCCTGGCGCGAGGAACTGCTGCGCGGCGAGTCAGTGGACTGGCACAACGCCGGCCTGCCGGCTCGAGTGCTCCGGCAGTCATGACTGCGTCCGATGGACACCTTCCGTTCGTTGTTGTGCCTCGAACGGGCGCTGCTGGAAGGAGAGACCGATGAGGCGATAGTCCGGGGCCCTCGGGCTCGGACCTAGGCCGCTCCTCGCCACGCCGGTGCCGGGCTTTGCCCGACACGTCCCCGATCCCCACGGGGTGGTGCCGCTGGTGGTCGGGGCAGCCGAGCGGTACGGTATCGATCCGCTGGTCCTGGCCAACGTGGCCTTCTGCGAGTCACGCCTCGATCCCGCCGCTGTCGGCGATGGGGGCTATAGCTACGGCTTGTTCCAGCTCTACCGTTGGGGTCTCTTGCCCGAGTTCTATCGTCGGGGCTACATCGATCCCTTTGATCCCCGGCAGGCGGCTGACTTCGCCGCCTGGATGTTCCGCCGCGGCCTGGCGTGGAATTGGACCTGCTGGCGCGTGCTCTACGGGCGGGGGTGGTAGTGGTGGTGCTGGCGCGGAAGAGGCGAACTGGCGGCTGCGGCGCCAGGCGCCCCGGAAGATGAAGAAGCCCCCGGTTTCGACGGGGGCTTCGTCCCCTAGCCTTGGATTTCGCACATGTCAGGTCGAATCGCCGGACGAGTTGAAACCGGCATAGGCGACCTCCGGGACACCAAGCAATACGAGGAGGGTGCGGTGCAGGGGTGTCAACCGAGACACCAACCGGTAGGGGGTTCCCGCGACCTCCAGGGTGGCGAGGGTGATCTCCCGCAGCGCGGTCAGCACGTTCTCACCGGTCGGGCGAGCGGCAACGTGCCCGGCCAGCAGG
>JACQUR010000063.1 GCA_016210245.1 Chloroflexota bacterium | reverse complement strand
GCACCACGCCCTGCCGCCCTCGGGGCGGCGGGCAGACAGGGCCGTCTGCCCCTACAGATGAAGGCAGGCGGCGGGCAGACCGGGCCGTCTGCCCCTACGTCCTCCACGCACCAGTACTGGGCAGATCCCGCCAGCCCACATGGCAGCCTCGCCAGAGCAGCGGGGGGCATCCGAGGTAGAATACAAAGTGGAATATGAGTCTCGATCGTGAGGAGCAGGACATGCAGAAGATCATCGGCGTGACGGAGCTTCAGCGGCGGTTCCGGGCAGTGCTGGACGAAGTTACCCACAAGCGCATTCCCTACGTCCTCACCCGCGGCAGCCGCCCTGAAGCCGTGCTGCTGTCCTACGCGGACTTCCTCCGTTTTCAAGAGCTGGATGAGCAGGAGGTCTTTGCCCGCTTTGACCGCTTGCTGGCTCGTATGGCCGCGGAGAATGCCGGTTACAGCGAGGAGGAGGTGGCCGCGGATGTCGAGGCGGCTCGAGCGGAACTCCAAGGCTAATGCGTGCCGTAGTAGATACCAACATCCTGGTGCGCGCCATAATCAGGCCGGAGGGAACCGTAGGGCCAGTCGTCAAACGCCTGCGAAATCGGAACTACACGTTGCTCTACTCCAAGCCGCTGCTGGCGGAACTGGTAGACGTGCTCAGCCGGCCTCGCATTCGAGACAAGTATCGTCTGTCGCACGAAGACGTGGGGGCGGCACTGAGGGTGATCCTGCGATGCGGGGAAGCGGTGGCGCCTGATCGCAGCATCACCGCATGTCGGGATCCGAAGGACAACAAGGTGCTGGAAGCGGCCACAGACGGAAAGGCCGACGTAATCGTCAGCGGGGATGATGACCTGCTGGTCCTCAGTCCGTTTGAGGGCATACCAATCTTCGGCCCCGCCATCTTCCTGGCTATGCTGGACGGGGGTCGAGGCGGCCGAGAGGGTGCTCGGTGATGCCAGGCAGTCTACCCAGAGAGTGAGCATGCACCGAGGGGCGTAGGGGTGAGCGAGTTGCGCATCGGCACCTCCGGCTGGATCTACCGCCACTGGCGGGGGGTGTTCTACCCGGAGGGGCTGCCCCAGCGGGAGTGGCTGGAGTTCTACGCCCAGCACTTCGACACGGTCGAGGTCAACTTCACCTTCTACCGCTTGCCGGGGCGCGAAACCTTCGAGGCGTGGCAACGGCGCGCCCCGCCCGGCTTCTGCTACGCGGTCAAGGGCAGCCGCTTCATCACCCACCTCAAGCGCCTGCTCGAGCCGGAGCCGCACGTGGCCCTGTTCTTCGAGCGCCTGGCCGGGCTGGGTGATCGCGTCGGGCCGGTGCTGTGGCAGCTCCCGCCCGACTTCCGGCGCGACGACGAGCGCCTGGAACGCTTCCTGGCCGCCCTGCCCCGGACCTATCAGCACACGCTCGAGTTCCGCCACGAGAGTTGGCTGGCGGAGCCAGTGTTCCAGCGCCTGGCCGAGCACGGCGCAGCGCTATGCATCCCCGAGAGCCCCCACCTGCCCCGGGCGCTGCGCCTGACCGCCAACTGGACCTACCTGCGCTTCCACCAGGGCGCGCGGGCGGGCGACTACACCGCCGAGCAGTTGGCCGCCTGGGCAAAACAGATCCGCGCCTTCCTGGAGCAGGGCGTGGCGGTCTGGGCCTATTTCAACAACGACGAGCGCGGCTACGCCGTACAGAACGCCCGCGAGCTGCGGGCGCGGCTGGTGGACCCGGCCAGGGGCATGTCGGCCGCGCAGTGAGTGCGGGCTGACTGCCGCTCGGAGCCCTTGCCGCACCTGCCCCGGGGTGTAGTTCTGCGCCAAGCTCCACTGAGCGCTGCATGGAGCTCCCAACCTCGTTGCGTACGGAGGAGCGTAGCGCGGGGGCTTGTCCCCCGCCACCGCTTGGGGTTGGTCCTATCCCCTTTCATCCGCTGCGCAAGCCCCGGGACCCGCGGGGCGTTGTCCTTGCCGTGGCCTGGGCTGCCGCCCTGGTGAAGGTTGCGGAAATAATCCGACGCACCCGGTGGGGGCTGCCGCCCTGGAGGGCGGGCCTGGGTCCGCCCTCCAGGGCGGCAGCCCCCACCAGCCAGGACCGAAAGAAAATTGGGTCGCTGGCCCCTCTTGACAAGTACGGGCTAACGCGGTACATTAGCACAGCCTAATAACCTGGCTGTGTACAGGCTATCTCCCACGCTCAGAGCGCCTGCGCTCGTTGCCTTGAAGGAGGCCGTGTGGTTCCTGCGTTGCCCTCTCGTGCCCAGCCGGTCCGGAGACGACCGGCCAAACCAATGTTGTTCGCCTGCCTGGTGGGTGCAGCGCTGCTCGTGGCCTGCACGCCCGCCGCGGCCCCTGCGCCCACGGCCGCGCCCGCCAAGGCCGCGTCCCAACAGCCGGCGCCCGCACTGCCGCCAACTGCGGTGGCCAGGCCGCAGCAGCCCGCTGCGGCTCCCGGTCGTTACTCGCCCGAGCAGGTCCAGCAGGCCGTGAAGCTCGAACAGGTGCGCGGCCACCTCGTCGCCGCCCTCGCCAAAGCCCAGGGCGGCAACATGGACGTGGCCAGGACGCACGCCGCGCACCCGATCCAGGAGAACTGGCCGGCGATCGAGGCCGCGCTCAAGGCCAGAGACCCCGCACTGGCGACCAGGACCGCCCAGACCCTGGTGGGCCAGCTCAAACTGCTCGACGACAAGGCCGATGCCAGGCAGTTCGAGGCGAGCGTCGCGGACACCAACAAGGTGCTGGATGAGGTCGCTCGGGTGCTGCTCCCCTCGACCGCCGACGGCGGGCTGGCCTTCCAGAGCAACGTGCTGGCGGTCCTGCTCGACGCCAGCGTTGACGAGTACGCGGCCAGCGTGGACGGCGACCGGGTGAAGGTCGAGACGGAGTACCAGGACGCGTACGGGTTCTTCCAGCGCGTACGGGCCCTCTGGCGCGGCTTCGAGGACCAGGTCAAGGCCAAAGCGCCCCACGAGTATGACGAGATCGAGGAGCAGCTCGACCACCTCAAGACCGCCTTGCCAGCCGTGGCTCCGCCCGCCAGGGCAGTCCCCTTCGAGCAGGTTGAGGCCTGGGCCAGGAAGCTGGCCAAGGAACTGGCCGAGGCCACCGAGTTCGATGCGTCCATCAAGGCCGCGAGCGACAGCTCTTCGGCCGGCCAATTGCAAGCGCTGGCCAAGCGCCTCGACCAGGCCATGGACGCGCTCAAGGCCAGCAACCTGCAGGAAGCGAAACACCAGTACCAGGAGTTCGACGAGGGCTGGGAGCAGATCGAGGACGGCATCCGGGCGAAGTCGCGCGACGCCTACCGCAAGATCGAGCAGGCGATGGACGAGGTCAAGGCGACGCTGCTCAAGGCGGAGCAGCCGGACAACGCCAGGGCCACGGCCGCGCTCAAGCAGCTCGACCAGACGGTAGACGACGCGCTGCCAGGCCTGCGCTGAGCGAGGGGAGGCGAGAAGATGATGTGTGCTATGCGGCGATGGGTTCCAGCGCTGGTGGCGCTGGCGCTCCTGCTCCTTCCGACGCTGGCCATGGCCGCGACCCCGGCCGAGCAACTGGCCGACCTGGCGAGACAGGTCGATGGCGCGATCGCCCGACTCGAGTCGGGCGATCGCGCGGGCGCCCAGGCGGCGTACCGGGCCTTCGACGATGGCTGGTTCGAGATCGAGGACGGCATCCGCGCCCAGTCGAGGGCCAGCTACCGGGCGATCGAGGACGCGATGGGCGATGCCAGGTACGCCCTGCAGGCCGAGCCGTTCGACGCGGCCAGGGCGCGGGCCGCGTTGCAGGCGCTGCGGGCGCAGTGCGCCGCCTTCATCGGCGGCCAGCCAGCGGCAGCTCCGCCGGCTCCAGCCGTGTCCCAGGGGCCGGTGACGCTCCCCACGCTCGTCGCCCACCTGGACCAGGCCCAGGCCAGACTGGCGGCCAACGACCTGGCCGGCGCGGCTGCCGAAGTCGACGCCTTCCGGCGCGACTGGACCGAGGTGGAGGGGCTGGTCAAGGTGAAGTCGGCCCAGGCGTATGCCGACACCGAGAACAACATGGCGAAGGCGTACGCGCTGCTCACCCAGGCCTCGCCTGACCCGGCTGCGGCGCGGAGCACGCTGACTCGCATGAAGGCGGACCTGGCGCCGTTTGCCGAGGCGGAGGCCCGCTACGGCGTGTTCGACGCCGCGATCATCCTGCTGCGGGAAGGGTTGGAGGCGCTGCTCGTGGTCGCGGCGCTGCTGGCCTTCCTCAGGAAGACGAATCACGGCGATAAGACGCGCTGGATCTGGGCTGGCAGCGGCGCGGGCATCGCGGCCAGCCTCGTGGTCGCCTTTGTCGTCAACCTGGTCTTCTCCCAGGCGTCCGCCGGGGCCAACCGGGAACTGCTGGAGGGACTGACGGGGTTGGTAGCCGCGGCCATGCTCGTCTACGTGAGCTACTGGCTCCACTCCAAGGCGAGCCTGGGCGCCTGGCAGCGGTACATTCACGACCAGAGCACTGCCGCCCTGGCCCGCAACGGCCTCCTGTCGCTGGCGCTGATCGCCTTCCTGGCCGTCTTCCGGGAGGGAGCCGAGACGGTGCTGTTCTACCTCGGCATCGCCCCCGCGATCGCCCTGAGCGACCTGGCGCTCGGCCTGGGGCTCGGCGCCGCCGGGCTGGCGGTGCTCGGCGTGCTGATGCTCGTCTTCGGCGTGCGGGTGCCGATCCGGCCGTTCTTCCTGGGCACCAGCGTGCTGATCTACTACCTGGCCTTCAAGTTCGTCGGCTCCGGCATCCACGCCCTGCAGGTGGCCGGCGTCCTGGGAGCCACCCCGTCTGGCTACCTGCCCAGCAATGACCTGCTGGGCCTGTTCCCCACCTGGGAGACGACCGCCGTCCAGGGCGTGCTCTTGCTGGCCGCGCTGGCCGTACTCGTTGCGAGCGGGCTCCATGCGCCCGCGCAGCGCGAGCGCACCGGACAAGCGCCAGTGTCTGGGTGAGGGCCGCGCTCCGCTCGCTCACGGTCGCGACTCGGTGTACCCTGACGCCCCTGTTGGCCAGCGCCGGCGAACGCCGTACGTTCGTGCAGCCTCATAGCCTGGCTACGTAGACGCTATCTTGTAGGTTCAGAGCGCCCGCGCTCGTTGCTTGAGGAGGACTTATGGTTCGTCTGTTCACGCCTCGCGTCTGGTTGGCGGCCGTGATGCTGCTGGCCACGGCCTGCACCACCGCGGCTCCCGCGACCCCGCCGCCAGCAAGCAAGGCGGCCACGACCGAGACGAAGCCGGCCGAGAAGCTCGGCGGCACGCTGACCGTCTATTCAGCCCGCAAAGAGGACTTGATGAAGCCGCTGGTGTCGGCCTTCCAGCAGGCGAGCGGCGTCCAGGTGACGCTCAAGAGCGGCGCGCCCGGCGAGCTGGCCCTGCTGATCGAGCAGGAGAAGGGCAGCCCGCGCGGCGACGTGTTCTTCACCACCGATGCGGCCGGCACGGAGCTGCTGCGCCAGAAGGGTCTGCTCGAGTCCTACGCCTCGCCCAACGCCGCAAAGGTGCCGCCCGAGTTCAAAGCTGCCGATGGCAGTTGGACGGGCGTCATCGGCCGCTCCCGCAACATCATGTTCAACACCACCCAGGTGGCCGCCGGCGACACGCCCGGGTCGGTGTTCGACCTCACCCAGCCGCGCTGGAAGGGCAAGGTGGCCATGGCCTCCATCCGCGAGGGCGGGGTGCGCCTGTGGCTGGCGTCGTTGCTGCTCGAGCGGGGCGAGGAGTTCACCATGAAGTACGTGGACGACCTGAAAGCCAACGGGGTTAAGGTGCTGGCCAATCACACCGAGGTGGCCAACGCGGTCGCCCGGGGCGAGGCGGCGGTCGGGCTGGTCAACCACTACTACTACGTGCCCAAGGCGAAGGAGGGGGCGTCGGTGGGGCTGATTTACCCGGACCAGGGGGCCAACGAGATCGGCACGCTGGTGACGCCGCTCACCGTGGCCATCCTGAAGGGTGCGGCCAACAGCGCCCAGGCCCGGGCGTTTGTCGACTTCGCGCTCAGCCCGGCGGGCCAGGAGCCGCTGACCACCCAGGAGCAGGAGTTCCCGCTGGTGCCCGGCGTGGCCCTGGGCGCGGCCACGGCCCCCGGGGTAAAGCCGATCGACCAGATCAAACGCCCGCAAATGGACTGGGTGAAGCTGTCCGAAGCCGAGAAGCGCGCGGTGCAGATGTTCACGCCGGTGCTCGGCGGATAGGAGGTTGGAGGTTGGAGGTTGAAGGTTGGAGAGCTCTCTCCAACCTTCAACCTCCAACCTCCAACGAGCGATGGCGCTCGCGCTCCACTACCGCCTACTGACCCGCAGCGTCCACCGCGGCCGTCTGCCGGACCCGGCCGCGGTGCTGGCCTTGCCCATGCTGCTGCCGCTGGGGTACCTGGTCTGGCTGGCGCTGCAGGCCCGGCTGCCAGACCTGGCCCTGACGCTGGCTCGTATGGAGCTGCCAACCCTGGTGCTGCGCATGGCGCTGCTGGCCGGCGGCGCCACCCTGCTGGCGTTCGCCCTGGCCGTGCCGTGGGCCTGGCTGGTGACCCGCACCGACGTGCCCGGCCGACGCCTCTTCCAGGCGCTCGGTCCGCTGCCCCTGGCCGTGCCGCCCTACGTGGGCGCCATCGCCTATGCGGCGCTGCTGGCGCCGACCGGCCTGGTACACGAGGGACTGGCCAGGCTGGTCGGGCTGTCCACAAGCCAGGTGCTCTTTCCGCCGCTGCTGTACAGCCCCGCTGGCGCAGCCTTCGTGCTGGGCGTCTTCAGTGCGCCCTACGTGTTCATCACCGTCCAGAGCGCGCTGGAGCGCTCGAGTCCGGCCCTGGAGGAGAGCGCGCGCAGCCTGGGCCTCTCCCCTGCCGGCGTCTTCTGGCGGGTCACCCTGCCACTGCTCCGCCCGGCCCTGCTGGCCGGCGGGTTCCTGGTGTTCCTCTACGCCTGGGTCGACTTCGGGGTCGTCTCCCTGCTCCGGGTGCGCACCTTCACCACGGTCATCTACAACCAACTGCTAGCCGGCCTGAGCCTGCCCGACTCGGCCGGCTCGTCGCTGGCCCTGCTGGTGATGGTGGGGCTGCTGCTGCTGCTGGTGCAGCGCTGGGGCCTGGGCGGAGCGCGCTACACCCAGGTGGGCAGCCAGCGCTCTTCCGTCGGCCTGGGATCGCGGCGCCAGCCGTTGGGCCGCTGGAAGCTCGCCGCCCTCGCCTACCTGCTGGGCGCGGTCGCACTCACCCTGGCGCTCCCGCTGGCCGTCCTCGCCACCCAGGCATCCAAGCTCGGCCCGCTGGTGGCGGCTGGCTTCCTGGCCGAGCAGTGGCCCTTCGTGCGCAACTCGCTCGCGGTGGCCGCTACGGGCGCCTGGCTGGCCCTGGGGCTGGCGCTGGTCACCGCCTGGGGGCAGTGGAAGGGCCGCGGCGGCTTGCCCGGGGCCATTTTGCAGGCGGGCTATGCTATCCCCGGCACGGTGCTTGGCTTGAGCCTGGTGGGCCTCTCGCTCGCGCTCCTGCCCGGTCTCTACGGCACCGCGGCCCTGCTGGCCGTGGCCTACCTGGTGCTGTTTGCCGGGCCGGCCCACCAGGCGGCCCAGGCGGCCCTGAGCCAGATCGCCCCCGCGATGGAGGAGGCCGCGCGGGTGCTGGGCCGGACTCCGCTGGGTGCCGCCCGCGAGGTGGTGCTCCCGCTGGCCTCGCCCGGCCTGGCCGGCGCCTGGCTGATGGCCTTCATCCTCTCGATACGCGAGTTGGCCGCCACCCTGGTGCTGCGTCCGCCCGGCTTCGATACTCTGCCGGTGCGCATCTGGGTGCATACCATGGACGTCGGGGTCGACCCGCGGGCCTCGGTGGTGGCATTGCTGTTGATCGCCCTGGTGGGGCTGGGCTGGCTGGCCGTGCTGCTGGTACGCCCGCGCTCCAGTCCGGTAGCCTTGGGCTGACATGGCGCCTGGCCCAGTCATCGACCTCCGGGGCGTCACCAGGCGCTTCGCCAGCGGCGTCCTGGCCGTCGACCGTCTGCAGCTCCAGGTCGCGGCTGGCAACATCGTGGTGCTGCTCGGCCCGTCCGGCAGCGGCAAAACCACTGTGCTGCGCCTGATCGCTGGCTTCGAGCAGCCCGAGGCGGGCGAGATCCGGGTGGCCGGGCGCCCGGTGGCCGGCCAGGACGTGTACGTGCCGCCCGAGCGTCGGGGCGTGGGCATGGTCTTCCAGGACTACGCCCTCTTCCCTCACCTGACCGTAGCCGAGAACGTGGGCTTTGGCCTCCACCACCTGAACGGGCGCGACGGCGCGCGCAGAGCCCGCGTGCAGGAACTGCTCGGGCTGGTGGGACTGGCCGGCTTCGAGCGCCGCTATCCGCACCAGCTTTCCGGGGGGCAGCAGCAGCGGGTGGCCCTGGCCCGGGCGCTGGCGCCCAATCCAGCCGTGGTGCTGCTGGACGAGCCGTTCAGCAACCTGGACGCCGACCTGCGCGCCCGCGTGCGGGCCGAGGTGCGCGACATCCTCCGCGCGGCCGGAGCGACCGCCATCTTCGTGACCCACGACCAGGAGGAGGCGCTCAGCCTGGCCGACGAGGTGGCGGTGCTCTGGGCCGGCCGCGTCGTCCAGCTCGCCAGCCCGGAGGAGCTGTATCGCCGCCCGGCCACCCGGGAGGTGGCTGCCTTCGTGGGCGACGCCAACTTCCTGCCAGGCAGGGCGCACGGGGAAGCCGTCGTGTGCGAGCTGGGCACGGTCGCCGCGCCCGAGGCGCCCGAGGGCGCGGTCGACCTGATGCTCCGCCCCGAAATGATCCTGCCGATCGCCGACGAGAGTGGCAATGGCCGGGTGGTAGCCCGCGAGTTCTACGGCCACGAGCAGATGTTCACCCTCCAGCTCGACTCGGGCGCCACCCTGCGCTCGCTGGTCGGGCGACGCCGCCACCAGAGCGCCCTGCGCCTCGGACAGCGAGTGCGGGTGGAGGTCCAGGGCGAGGCGGTGGTCTTTCCGGCCGCGCGCGGTGGTGCCGCGCCCGATGAGCGGGGCGAGTGAAACGATGTCGCTCGCCGCACTGACGCCGCGCGAGCGCGAGGTGGCGGCCCTCGTCGCCCAGGGCCATACCAATGCCGAGATTGCCCGCGTCCTGGGCGTCAGCCGTACGACGGCCAAGTGGCACGTCAGCCAGATCCTCCAGAAGCTCGGGCTGAGCGAGCGCGTGCAACTGGCCGTCTACGCCCACGAACACGGCCTGGTGGCCTCGCACCAGGGCTGAGGCGGCGCCCTTCGTTCGAGAAACCGTCCACCTGTCGGGGCGTGGCGCCGAGCAGGGCGAGATCTCACCGGGAGGCATCTGAACCATGTCCGGAGCTGAGCGCGCCCAGGACCGCATGGGCGACGAGGCGGCCGCGATGAGCGCGCGAGCGCGGGGGTACCAGGGCGGCGAGGAGGCCACGATCCCCTGGGAGCAGTGGGGCCGTCCGGTCGAGCGGACCGCCTCCCTGGCGCGCATCTTCGCCGTGGCCGTCGGGGCGGCGCTGGCGGCGCGGGCCATCGTCGGCCTGTGGCGCTGGCTGCGGCGGCCCCCGGGCGGCTGAGTACCTTTCCTCCACAGCGGTCTGTCGATCGTCATCTGAGGGATGGGTGTAATCCGAGCCGCGACCGTGGGGGAGCGGAGGTCGCGGCACAGGCGAGCCGCCTGTGCCACCAGGAGGACCGTCCGGTGGCACAGGCAGCTCGCCTGTGCTGCCGCTGGCTGAGCCGCGACCGTCCGGTGGCACAGGCAGCTCGCCTGTGCCACCGCTGGCTGAGCCGCGACCGTGAGGCAGCGAGGCCAGGGAGGGAAGCATGCGCCAGGTGGTAGTGGTCGCCGCCCTACCCGGCCGAGCGCGGCTCAAAGTAGCGGGGCTGTGGGCCAGCGCCGAGCGCGCCCGGGGCATCGAGTTGGCCGTGGCGGCCCTGCGCGGGGTGCGCCGGGTGCAGGCGAACCCGGCCAGCGGTCGCGTGCTGGTGGAGTTCGACCCGCGGGCGATCGGCGTGGAGGCGATCGCCCGCGCGGTTGCTAGCGCTCAACCGACGACCCAACTGCCCGCGCGGCGGACCGGCCCTGAGGAGCCTGGCCTGGTCGGACAGTTCCTCCGCCTCACGGTGAGCGGCGTCGTCCTGGGCGGCCTGTTCGCAGGTCGCTTGCTGGCCGGCGGGGCGCTGCTGAGCGCCGCGCCGCCGCCATCGGCGTCGATGTCCTGGGCATCACCCTCAGTGCCGTCGGCCTCATGTCGCCCCTGGTGGGCGCCATCGTCCACAACGCGAGCACCGTAGCAGTGGTGCTGAACGCCGCGCGGCTGATCGGCTATCGCGAGCGCCACCACTCAACGACTCAGCGCGGAGACGCCGAGCCGCGAAGGATTCTGTCCGAGCCGCGACCGTGAGGGAGCGGAGGTCCGCGCTCCCTCACGGTCGCGGCTCGGACAACCAGCGTACCCTGCGAATCACCAGTCGCAGAGCACCAGAGCGCACTCTGCGAAAAACCGTCCATGTGGCGGGTGTACACGGCAGTCCGATGGGTTAGTATATGCTAACTTGTAACGTTAGCCGTTACTCATCTGGACCGGCTCTCCCGAGCCGAGGGAGGTTCTCATGTATCGCGCTCAAGGCATGCTCCAGCTCCCATTGCGCTCCGTCCGGGACACGCCGGCAGCCGCCGTTGCGGCGCGCCTGGCCGCCATCGCCCGTGGGCTTCAGAGGCGGCTTGCCGTCCTCCGCCGGGCCACCTCCGTTTCCTGGGAGGTTGAGTAATGCGCCCGGGCTGGTCAGAGGTGGAGGTGCGCGGCGTCCGCATGTGCGTCGGCGACCCGCGGCAGGCGATGGCGCACGTGGTCCGACGCGGCTCCTCCTCGGATGGCGGGGTCTTGTGCCTGTGCCTCTGCGCCAGCGACGGCCATGCGCTGCTGCACGAGCTGCGCGACCAGGAGACGAGCCGAAGCCAGGCCCTGCGCCTGGCCAGCCGCATCGCCGAGGCGCTCGGCGGCCGCCTCGCGGCCGTGCATCTGGCGGCGCACGGGGCGGGCCTGCTGCGCGCGTCGCTCGCGATCGAAATAGCGAGCGGCTCGATCGAGGTGCCCACCGAGCCCGGGCAAGCGCTGGCGCTCGCGGTGTGTCTCAAACTGCCCTTGCTGGCAGACGGCGCCCTGTTCCCGCCGGCCAGAGCCGAGGCGGAGTCGCTGGGCGGCCCGCTGGTTGCCTTCCTGGACACCCTGGACCTGAGCGGACTGAATTGAGAGAGGAGAGGTGCAATCCATGACCGATCGAGTACTCGGACGACTCCAGCTTGGAGAAGGAGGCACACCAGTGAAAACCGGCTTCGCCAACTTGCGAGTCGTCAGCCCCTCACCACGTTCGTGACGCCCACCCGCCGCTCGATCGTCCGGCCCAGGCGCTTGATCGCCTCCTCGAGCTTCTCGGGGGTGGCGTTCGAGAAGTTCAGGCGCATGGTGTTCCTGCCGCTGCCGTCCGCGTGAAAGGCCTGGCCGGCCACAAAGGCGACCTTCTCCTTGATCGCGTCCACCAGCAGCTCGCGCGCGTCGATGTGCTCGGGCAGCATCACCCAGAAGAACAGGCCGCCCTGGGCATTGCTCCAGCGGACGCCCTCGGGGAAGTAGGTCTGCATGGCGCGCAGCATGGTCAGGCGCCGCTCGCCATACACTTCCTTGATCCGCTCCACGTGCTGGTCGACGAAGCCGTCTTTGCACACCTCGTAGAAGGCCATCTGGGAGGCGGTGGCGGTCTGCAGGTCGGTCGGCTGCTTGGCCAGCACTAACTGCTCGTAGGCCGCGCCGGAGGCGACCACCCAGCCCAGGCGAAAGCCCGGGGCCAGGATCTTCGAGAAGGTGCCCAGGTAGATCACGCTCCCGGCCGTGTCGAGCGACTTCAGGCTGGGCAGGGGCTCGCCCTCATACCGCAGCTCGCCGTAGGGGTCGTCCTCCACGACGGGCACCCCGAACTTCGCCGAGAGACGGACCAGGTGCTGGCGGCGCTCCAGACTCATGGTCCGACCGCTCGGGTTCTGGAAGTTCGGCACCGCGTAGATGAGCTTGACCCTCGTCTCGCGCTGCAACAGCTCCTCCAGCGCTTCGGTTTGCATGCCGTCCTCGTCCATGGGGACGATGGCGTACTCTGCCTGGTACTGGTCGAAGGCCTGGATAGCACCCAGGTAGCTCGGCCTCTCCAGCGCCACCTTGTCACCCGGGTCGAGAAAGATCTTGCCCAGCAGGTCGAGGCCCTGCTGCGAGCCGTTGGTGATCAGGATCTCCTCGGCAGTCGTCCGGATGCCGAAGGTGCGGGCCATGCGAGCGGCCAGGAACTGGCGCAGCGGCGGGTAGCCCTCGGTGATGCTGTACTGCAGCGCGGCCTGGCCGTTGGTCTCCCACACCCACTCGAAGGCCCGGCGGAAGTGGTCCACCGGGAACAGCTCCGGAGCCGGCAGGCCCCCGGCCAGGGAGATGATGTCTGGTTGGGCGATTACCTTCAGGATCTCGCGAATGTCGGAGGCCTGCATGCGGGCCGTCCGCTCGGCAAAGAGCTGCTGCCAGTTGATGGTCATCGATCCCCACCCCCGAGTTGACTGGGTCGCTGCCGCGGCGTCCTGGGGCATGATAGCAGAATGGGGGCCGGGGGGCGGAGGACGCAGTAGGCAGTAGGCAGTAGGCAGTAGGCAGTAGGCAGTAGGCAGTAGGCAGTAGGCAGTAGGCAGTAGGCAGTAGGCAGTAGGCAGCTCGGTTCTGCTGCCTTCTGCTTTCTGCCTACTGCCTACTGACGCTCCGGCGCCACGCTGCGCAGCGCCTCCAGCAGGGCGTCGTCGCTCTGGAGGCCCTGGTGCAGGCGGGCGCGCAGCAGCAGGCGGCGCTTGTCCAGGTAGAGGTGGATGGTGTTGACGAAGGCGGCGTGGCTCCAGGTGAGTGGCGAGACCGATACTGGCGCGCCGCTGTAGGGGTGTACCTGCTCGGCCAGCACGCCGCTGGGCAGCGCGTGGCAGCGCACCCACTCCAGCACCTCCAGCGGGCCGGCCAGGTCCTCCAGGCGCTCGGCGGTGGCGATGTCGTAGTCGGCCAGCCAGAGGGTGCAGATGAACCAGGGATTGCCGGGCACCTGGGCCAGGTCGCGGCTCACCTGCTGGTAGGAGTCGCCCTCGTAGCGCGCCACGCCCCCCACGGCCGTTTTCACCCCCAGGCGCTCCCGCAACTGGGCCATCGTGCGCGCCAGCATCGGGTCGTGGGGCTCGAACATGCCGAAGAGGAAGAGCCCGCTGATGCTGCTATCCAGCGTCGTGTCGCGCTCGAAGCCCTCGTCGCGCAGGATCAGCGTGCGGGTGAAGCGGGCCTGCGCCGGGTCATACAGGTAGGCCCGCGCCGCGGCCTTGATCTCCGCCGCCGCGTCGCGGTAGCGCTCGCTCAGCGCTGTGTCCCCGAACACCTGCGTGAACTCGGCCGCGGCCTGCAGGCCGCCCCAGACTGCGCCCACGGTCCAGGCGTGGACGCCGCGCCGCTCCTCCCACAGGTCCCAGGACGGGGTGGGCAGTCCGGTGCGCGGGTCGCGAAAGCCGACCAGGAAGTCCGCCCCGCCGCGGATCAATGGTCGGTAGAAGGGGCGAATCACCTCCACGTCGCGGGTGTGCTGGAAGTGGTGCCACAGCGCCACCAGCACCAGGGCGGTCTCGTCCTCCTGAATCGGCAGTTGGGGCCGCCCCTGGACGTCGATCCAGGGGTGCCAGCTCGAGCCCAGCGCCCCGAAGGGAGTGTACTTGTGGAAGAAGAAGCCCTCCGGGGAGACGATCTGCTGGCAGAAGGTGAAGAAGCGCTGGGCGACCTCGTGGTAGCCGGCGCGGTCCAGCGCCATGGCCACCAGGGCGCCATCGCGCGGCCACATGTAGCTGTAGGTGTCGCGCGCGTACTCGGTGATATCTGAGTCGTTGGCGGCGATGATCGCGCCGCGGTTGTCGATCTGAGTGCGGATAACGAGCAGGCTGCGCTTGTACAGCTCGACCAGCTCGTCGGACAGCCCGCCGAAGTCGCGCGCCTCCTGGTTGGCCCACAGGCGCCAGTAGTCACGGCTCCGCTGCTCGAGCGGCTCCGGCCCCCGCTCCCGCACCAGCTTCTCCAGCGCCTCGGCCTCGAAGTAGCCAACTGCGGCGCACAGCCAGTGGTGGACCACCTCCGTGCCACCCGGCGGCACGTCCACGTGCAGGGCAATGGTCCCGTCCACCGAGCCGTGGGCGATGGGGTTGCGCCCCAGCGCCCCGTCCACGGCGTCGCGCCAGGTACCCTCCGCGCCGCGGACGTTGGCCACCCCCGTCGCCCAACTGTCGATGCCGTAACGCTCGCCCACCTTACCGCAGGCCATGAAGTAGCAGCGGCTCTTGTAGGCGACCAGCGCGTTCAGGTACGGACAGAACCTTTTCAAGAGCATAGCGGCGGTTTGCCAGGCTGCACCTCGCCCTGCCAGACCTCCACCGATGCTCTCCACTGACCGCCGCCGACCTGGTGCGCAAGAGCAGGGAGCACGAGCGGCGCGCCCAATGACCGCGGTCCTCACAGACCGTGGCCTCGGCCCTGGTCGCCGACGAGGGCAAAGCCGAGGATGGCGAAGTGGTGGTCGAAGGCAAACGCGTCCTGCAGCCCGAGACGGCGCATCGCGACGAACGAGGTCGCGTCCACGTAGCTGAAGTCCTGGTCGTCATGCTGGGCCAGTAGCTCCTCGGCGGTCTCCTCCCAGGACTCCGGGACGAGGCTGGAGGGGCATGAAGATCGTCGTCTGCACCCAGCAGTGCCGAGCGGGGAAGCGGTGCGGTTCAACCCGGGCACGAAGACCGTAGCACCAGGACCCTCTACGATTCCCGACCCGCCGCCAACTGCGCTGCCCTCGCCTCCTCCCGGTCCTCATAGCTGGGGGACAGCGCCCAGCGGTGGTTGCGGAAGGCGTACAAGACGACGCGCCCGTTGGGGTCGGGGCGGTTGTAGACCTCTTCCAGGTAGGGGCGGGTGCGCAGCCAGCGGTAGAGGGCGTACCAGGCGCGCGCCTCGCTCGATTGGGGGCGCGTCCAGTCGAGGTTGAAGTCGATCACGTAATCGATGGCCGAGGGCTGGGCGAGCAACTGGAGGATCTTGCCCCACCGTTCCGGCCACTCGCGGGCCAACTCACCGGTGGTGACCGTGTTGAGGTAGCCGTCCACGCCGGTGCGGGCGTACCAGGCCAGGTGGCGGGGCATGCTGGTGAGCACGCTGTCGCTGGGCTGGAGGTTGGCCTGCAGCCAGCGCTCCGCCTCGACCAGCGCAGTAATCCGCAGTCCCTCCGCCGTCTGCAGGTCACCCACGCGGTCGGCGCGCCGCCCGAGCAGGGAGGCGGTGCCCAGGTGGTCGCGGGCTGGCATCAGGACGACCAGCGTGCCCACGATCAAGGCAGCGAAGATCACCGACTGCGCCAGCGCGTCCAGGCCGGGCAGCCAGCGCGCCCCAGCAGTCGGTCGAGAGGGTGAGCCCGTGTGTGCAAGCCGCTGCAGGGGCCAGGCCAGGGCCCCGGCGGTGGCGGCCAGCCCCCAGCCGGCCAGGAGGGCCAGCGCGGGGAAGGTGGGCTGGAATGGGCGCGGCGTGAAGGCCGCGAACAGGTTGGGGGCGGCCCACACGATGAAGCGCAGCAGGACGAAGGTGGAGACGAAGGCCCCCAGCACCGCCAGCCCGAAAGGGAGCTGCACTCCATCCCCGACGTTGCCGCCGGAGCGGCTCTCGTATGGATCGAGCCCGGCGGCATGGGGCGGACGCACCGGCCCGGTGGGGCGGGCTCGACGACTTGGTCGGCCACGTGCCGGGTGCGAGCGCGATGGGCGGGCAGAGACGCCCGCCCCACCGGGCCGGGCTCGACCCCTCCGGAACTTGCTCTGAAGCCCTCCGGGGAAGAGGCCGGCTGCGCCGACCGGAACGCGCTCGCGCTGGCGAGCGCCGCGCCCAGGACCAGGATCGCCAGGGCCACCACCGAGCCCTGGACCAGCTCCCACGCCAGCGCCCAGCCGAAGAAGAGCCCGGGCGCCCAGAGCACCAGCACCAGCGCCCAGAGCGCGGCGCGCCAGGGGCGAGTCCGCCCGGCCAGGAGGGCGCGCGCGGCCGTCGCAACAAGGACGACCGTGCCGATCGCCCAGAACAGGACGAAGCCGGCGCCGAAGGCGCTCGGCCCGAACTGGCGGCTCAGGGCGGCGAGGTAGTCGGGCAGGCGCTCGTCGAGCGAGGCGAGCTGAGCCAGCAGGCGGTTGGCGGGCAGCAGGGTGCGCGCAGCCGGACCGTAGAGCGGGGTTGGCTTGAGCAGATCCAGCAGCCGAGGCGCGCCCAGCAGCGCCATGGCGGCCAGCACCACAGGGAGGGCCACCAGGGCCAGCGCGAGCAGCGCGCGCCGGCCACTCCTGCGCCGGCCGCCGAGCAGCAACGAGACCGCGGCCAGGCCTCCGCCGCCCACGAGCGCGGGCAGGGTGGCAACGGCCGCGTACTCCTTGGTCAGGAAGGTGGCTGCCAGCAGCAGCGGCGCCACGAGCGCCCGGGCCAGGCCCGGGCGCTGGACCAGGCGGACCAGCGCCAGCAGGCTGGCCAGCGCCAGCAAGGCGGCCTGGCTATCCGGCCAGAACCGCCAGGCCGTCTCCCACGTCTCCGGCATGGCCAGCAGCAGCACGGCGGCGGCGAAGCTGGGCTGGGGTGGCAAGCCGATCGCGCGCCCGAGGGCGTAGACCAGGGGGACGGTGGCCGCGTTGCACAGCGCCTGGAGCGTGCGCCCCAGGGAGATGGGGTCCAGCGGGACAATGGGCAGCGCCGAGGCGACCAGGAGTCCGATGAAGCGGCTGTTGGCGGCCAGGTCGTTGAGCCCGTGGTCGGACAGGCCGAGCAGCGCTCGCGCCAGCTCGATCGCGTAGAAGCCGTAGAAGTACTCGTCCGAGCTGGGCTCGTTGGCGTACAGCGGGTGGGTGAAGACGCGGGAGGCGATGGCCACGCCGACCAGCAGCGCGACCAGCCAGCGATCGTGCCTTAGTCGACAGTTAACAGTCGACAGTCGAGAGTCCACCTGTCGACTGTCGACTGTTGACTGTCGACTCGGTCTAATTCCGATGCGGAGGCGCTGGTACAAGGCTCAGCTCGCGCTGCACGAAGGCGGCGGCGTCGTACGAAGGGATGCCCTGGGCGGCGCAGTAGCTGAGCACCCGCTCGCTGGCCGCGGAGTGGGGGGGCAGGGCCACGATGACCAGGCCGGGTTGCTCCTGGGCGATGATGGCGGGCAACTGCTCGACCGGACCCAGCACCTCGACGCCGTGGATGGCGCGGCGTCCCTTGGCGGGGTCGTCGTCCAGGAACCCCACCGCGTAATAGGTCTGGCGCCCTGTGCGGAGCATGAAGCGCAGCACCATCTCGCCAGCGTCGCCGGCGCCGACGATGAGCACCCGCGGCGCCAGGGAGCGCCGCACTCGGCGGAACAGGTCCGCCAGGATGATGAAGGAAGCGCGAGAGCCGACCAGGAGCACCGAGAGGAGCAGCCAGTCGATGACGAACAGCGAGCGGGGGAAGACCTCGTGTCGCAGGAGCAGTGGCACCAGCACCACGGAGACGAGCGCGCCAAGGGTGGTGGCCTGCAGGACCACCAGCAGGTCGCGCACTCCCACGTAGCGCCACATGCCGCGATAGGCCTGGCAGACCAGCAGCGCCACCACCTGGAGCAGGAGGACGTGGGGCAGCGACTCGGCGAAGAGACGCGGCCAGGGGATAGGCAGGCCGGGCGCGGCAACGTCCTGGCTGGTGAACGCGAGGCCGTACTTGAGCAGGAAGGCGCCCAGGTAGGCCGCGCCCACGAGCAGCGCATCGAGCAGCACCTGGGCGACCTCGCGCTTGTAGAACCGCGCGCCGCCGATGGTGGTCTGGATCGACCCGGGATCGCGGTCGACCTGCCGCAAGAGCCGGTCCTCCGAGTACATGCGCACCTGGCCGAGGAAGGCGCCGAACACCGCGGTCGCGGCCAGCATCACGGTGGCCAGGCCAACCGTCGGCCACAGACCGAGCGAGCGGGAGAGGAGCGCCAGGGTGCCGAAGGCGGCGGCGATCAGGTAGAGGACCAGCGCCGTCTGGCGCTCGCTCAGCCCCAGGGCGACCAGGCGGTGGGAGATGTGGTCGCGCCCTCCCTGGGCGATCGACCGCCCGCTCAGGCTGCGGGCGACCGTGACCAGGGTGGTATCGAAGATCGGCAGGCCCATGATGGCCACCGGCACGAGCAGGGTGAGGATCACGTCCGAGGCCATCTCCCGAGTGCCCAGCAAGGTGATGGCGCTCAGCACGAAGCCGATGAACATGCTGCCGGAGTCGCCCATGAAGATGTGGGCCGGGTGGAAGTTGTGGACCAGGAACCCCAGGGCGCCGCCCATGACGGCCAGCGACAGGATGGCGGTGGCGCCGTTGCCCAGGCCGGCGCTGAACACGAACAACACCAGCGCCGTGATCGAGGCGATGCCCGCGGCCAGGCCGTCCATGTTGTCCAGCAGGTTGAAGGCGTTGGTCAGCCCGACTACCCAGAAGATCGTGAGCGGGACCGCGACTGCCGCCAGGGTGACGCTCTCCACCTTGACCCCGCCGATGATCAGCACGCACGCCGCGCCGATCTGGACGAGCAGCTTGGTGTGGGGACGCAGGCGGTACATGTCGTCCAGCAGGCCAGTGGCGAACAGGAGCGAGGCGCCCGCCAGCACGGCCGCCATGCGCACGTCGACGACCGCGAAGGTCAGGATCGCGGTGACCGAGGCGGCGTAGATCGCCGCTCCGCCCAGCAGCGGCGTGGGCGCCTTGTGCCAGCGATCGCGGCGGGGCAGGGCGACCACCCCGAGCGCGGTGGCCAGGCGCCCGACCAGCGGCGTGAGCGCAGCGGAGCCGAGGAGCGCCAGAGCGAACACGGCACCGTAGACGAGAGCGGTCAGACCTTGCAAGCTGCTCATGCGGGTAACCAACTCGTGCCTGGAGTGCGGGCACGGCACGCCGTGCCTCTCCCGGAGACTGGAGTGGAGGGGGGATGACTCGACAACTCGAGAGCTCTGCCTGGCGCCCACACCATAGTAACGGCACTCGGAGGCAGCGTCAAACGCAAGTGGAAAGACGTGGCCCCGGCGGGCACCAGGTGGTTTCAGTCCCGCCTCGCACCGGAGACCGCGCCCGACGGCACAGTCGAGACCGTCGTCCTGGTCACTCGCGACGTGACCGATCGCAAGCCCTTGATCCACTTCTGATCCACTTCACGATGGGGGACCATGCCCGGTTTCTCCGCTTGTCCCCTTCAGAATCCCCGGCGTGATCGGGTTCCCGAAGGCAAGGAGCTACGCGCCTCGGCGTCGGCCGCGAGCAGCGCCCGCAGCTTGGTCTGGAGCATCGCTCGCTGCTCGCGGTACTCCGGCTCTGTGACCTGGCCGGCCGCGAAGACATCATCAAGGTCGACCAGGGCGGCCAGCAACGTCTCGCGCTCCAGCTCGGCCGTGGGTCCGCCAGCCACGGGAGTGGTTGCCCGCCGGGCGTGCAGCGTCCAGGCGACGCCGACCGCCAGGGCCAGAGCGAGCGCCGCGGGGGCGAACAGCGGCACGGATACCAGGTCGAGGGCCGCTCCCCAGGGAGGGCGGGTAGGCAGGCCCCGCAATTCCAGGGTGAGGCGCGCGCACCGCCCGCTCGATCTCCGCATCCAGCGCGTCTGCTTCTCCCTCCGAGCGACCGTTCGTCGCCTTCAGCAGCGCGATCGCCTGGAGCTTGTGGCGCTCGCGCAGCGCGCGGTAGTCGGTCTCGGCCAGGTTGCCGAGCCGGTAGTCGAAGTCCAACTCGCGGAGGGCCTGGAGCGCGGCCTCGCGCGCGGCCAGCAGGTCCGCGGCCGGGTCGGCGGCTTCCAGGCCCGGGGTGGGCGGGCGGCGCAACGGGGCCAGGACCAGCGCCACCATGCCCAGCGCCACGGCCGCGAGCAGGACGGCGAAGAGCTCTACCACACGCTCCTCTCCTCCGAACGCTCCAGCTCACGCTCGAGCACCGCCTCGTACTCCTGGAGCTCCTCCTGGGAGAGGCCAAGCTCCGGGCCGGGGTCCGGGGCCCGGCGCCGCAACCACCGGCGCAGGAGGAGCGCCACCAGCGCTGCCCCGCCGAGCGGGATTGCCGCCGCCCCCCACCAGATCACCTGGCTGAAGCCGGTCCTGGGCGGGTCGAGCAGCACCTCCTCGCCGGAGCGCTCCACGAAGTAGGTCAGGATCGCCTCCCGCGTCTGGCCGGCCTCGAGCTGCTTGCGGATCAGGTCGCGCATCTGCTGGGCAAGCTGCGAGGGGGAGTCGGCGACCGACAGGTTCTGGCAGATAGGACAACGGAGCAGCCTGGCGATCTCCCACGCCTCGCGCTCCAGGTGGCTGTCCGCCAGCGCCACCCCTGGTCCGCTCGCGGCCAGGAGCGCCAGGGCGAGGGCGAGCGTAGGGGCCGCCCCCTGTGGCTGCCCAGGGGCCGCCCCCTGTGGCTGCCCAGGGGCCGCCCCCTGTGGCTGCCCCCACAGTCCCCGTCCGGCAGCGGCCAGGAGCGCCCGGGCGAGGGCCAGAGCCAGCATCTTAGACCTCACTGGCGACCACCTCCCTGCGGTAGGCCACCCCGGTCACCGGCTGCTGCTCCCAGTTGCGGTGGACCCGCCGCTCGGGCTCCAGCTCGCCCAGGTTGGCACCGTCCGCGCGCACCGTCAGCCGCGCCCGGGTCACCTGGACGCCCGGCTCCGGCTGCTCGAACAGACCCTGGTAGGTGAAGGCGTAGCGTCCGACGGTCAGGCTCTCGCCAATGGCCAGCGTGTCGGCGACCTGGCGCTGGTAGAAGGACCAGCCGATGACACCCAGGGCGATGAAGACCACGCCCAGGTGTACCAGGTAGCCACCGTAGCGGCGAGGTGCCCGGCGGACGAGACGCACCAGCGCAAGCGGGTATGGCTCGCCGGCGGCCTGGTGGCGCGCGCGCACCCCCCGCCAGTATTCGAGGCCGATGGTGGCCAGGGCGAAGGCTGTGCTCG
The DNA here is from genome assembly GCA_016210245.1 of Chloroflexota bacterium. Classification (GTDB taxonomy): domain Bacteria; phylum Chloroflexota; class UBA6077; order UBA6077; family JACQUR01; genus JACQUR01. The sequence goes on along the minus strand of JACQUR010000063.1, from coordinate 26,309 downwards.
CGAAGGCGAGGACGGCCAGCACCTGGCCCAGGCCCAGCGCCAGGAGCGCCAGGCCGACCAGGCCGGCCACCAGCAGCGGCCAGCGGAAGTTGCGCCACAGGCTCGGCGCCGAGGTCCGCCGCCAGGCCAGCAGGGGACCGACCCCCAGCACCACCAGCAGGACGAGCAGCAGCGGGCCGAGGCTACCGACCGTCATGCCTGTGGCCCTGCATCCGGCGCCGAGTCGAACCGCGACGGGCACTTGGCCAGCAGGGTCGTGGCCTGGAAGGTGCCCTCGGCGTCCGGGCGGCCCTCGACCACCACCTGGACGTTCTCGCCGAAGATGTCAGGCACGACGCCCGCGTAGGCCACCGGCAGGTCACCGGACGAGTCGGCGATGGCGAAGCGGACCCGCGTCCCATCGCGGACGATGCTGCCCTCCGCCACGTCCCCGCTCACCCGGACGAGCTTCCCAGGAGCCATCCCCTGCGCGCGCAGCTCCGGCACGGTCAGGTAGTAGACGGTGGAGGAGCTGGTCGCGGTCAGCACGAGGTACGCCATGGCCAGGAGCAGGACCCCGCCAGCGCTCGCGATCTTGAGCGGGAACCGCCGTCCTGCGCGCGCGACCTCGCTCGGCGCGCAGGTTACCTCCAGGGTCGCCATCTCCATCCTCCTCTCTCCTTCAGTGCTGAGTGCTGAGTGCTGAGTGCTGAGTAGAGGTCCCGCGGCTTCACTCAGGACTCAGCACTCAGCACTCAGGACTCAGCCTTATCCCTCCTCAGCGTCGGCGCGGGCAGGAGTGCCCGGTCCAGGCGCGGGTAGGCCCACCAGACGAGGGCCAGGTTGAACAGTCCGCCGGTCCAGCTTCGGGTGAGCCAGTCCGAGTCGCGCAGGTCGAACATCTGGCTGAAGCCGTCCCAGGCGAGCGGCAGGCTGAACAGTGCCAGCCAGCGCCAATCGAGGGGGCGGAGCCGGCCGCGGACCAGGATGTAGGCGAGCCCTGCGGCGAGCTGCACGGCAACCATGGCGACCGGCCGCTGTTCCAGCGCGAGCTGGTACCCAAAGAGGAAGTACGAGTGGCTCGGGCGCTGGGGACAGAGCAACAGGTACAGCGTGTAGATCGCCTCGGCCGCGACATCGAGCTCGACCGCGCGCAGGGCGGGCGCGGCCACGGCCCCGGCCAGGGTGAGCGCCATGGCGAGGTTCGCCAGCGGCAGCCAGTGCGCGGCCAGGAGCTGGCCGCGCAGGCCCCAGATCAGCTCCATCCCCGCCCCCCAGCGCTCGGGCGCTCGAGCCGAGCGCCCCGGTCTCGCGGGCGCGTCGCACGAGCGCCAGCCGCGCGAGTCATGGCAGCAACTCCTCGAGCCGCGCCACAAGCTGTTGCTCGCTCACCTGCCCAAGCCGATAGCTGACAATACGCCCGTTCCGGTCAATGAAAACCGTAGTCGGGATGCTGCTGACCTCGTAGGCGGCGGTCACCTCGTCGGCCACGTCCCGGACGTTAGGGTAGGTCACCCCGAACTCGTCCAGGAAGGTCCGTGCCCCGACCTCCGTGTCCTGGACGTTGATGCCGAGGAAGACAACACCCCGGTCCCGGTACGCCTGCCAGACGTGCTCAAGCTCGCGGGCCTCAGCCCGGCAGGGTGGACACCAGGAGGCCCAGAAGTTGACCACCACAGGCTGGCCCCGGAAATCGGACAGGCGGCTGGCTCCCCCGCTGAAGGTGGGCGCAAGGAAATCCGGCGCGAGCGGCCGTGGCCCCGCATCGGCGGTGGGTCCCTGGGCCGCGCTCGTGCCCAGGGCGAGGTACGCGAGGACAGCCAGGGCCGCCAGCACCAGCCCCCCGGCCAGGGAGAGGCGCCGCATCGATCCCCTCGTCGGAGCAGAGACGGGGGACCCGAGGTGGAGGAGGTGGTCGATGGTCACAGTCCCAGCTCCGCGAGTGCGCCGCTGAGCTCGCGTTCGCCGATCGGGCCAATCCACTTTCGGACGAGCACGCCGTCATGCCCAGCCTCACCGTCCTCCAGCCCGCCCGGTGAACATACTACGCCATTATAGTAGTATGGGCTGGCCCTTTCAATGGCCCAATGGCCGGCCCGCGGCCAGGACCGGGTGCCGAGGCGACACCTGTTGCTTTTCCTACGCATCTGTAGTAGACTGCGGCCATGAGCACCGTGGCGCGCCTGGCCCGCAAGCGCCTGCTCCGCGTCGAGAAGGACGACCAGGCCTAACTCCTCAGGTGAGTTCAGGAGCACCGGGAGATGCGAGAGCTGGTTGTCGAGTGGTACGCGCTGCTGAGCACGCTCAACGCCGCGGTGGCGGAGCCGCTGCGCGTCCTGGCCGACGCTCTTGGCCTGCCGTTCGTGAGCGCGCTGCTCTTTGGCCTGATCGGGGCCACCAGCCCCTGCCAGCTCACCACCAACGCCAGCGCCCTGGCCTATGTGGCCCGCGAGGCCGGCGACCGGCGCGCCGTCGCCCGCGGCGCCCTGGCCTACCTGCTGGGCAAGGTGCTGGTCTACACGCTGCTCGGGCTGGCGGTGCTCCTGGCCGGCCGCCAGCTCGCCCAGAGCTCCATCCCGGCCATCGTCGTGGTGCGCAAGGCGCTCGGGCCGTTGATGATCCTGCTCGGCCTGTACCTGCTCGGGCTGGTACACCTGCGTTTCTCGCTCGGCCAGGGCGTGGCCGGCTGGCTGGAGGACCGGGCCGGCTCCGGGACCCGCGGCGCCTTCCTGCTCGGGATCGCCTTCTCGCTGGCCTTCTGTCCTACCCTGTTCCTGCTCTTCTTTGGGCTCACCATCCCGCTGGCCCTCAGCTCGCCGGTTGGCGTGGTCTACCCGGGGCTGTTCGCCCTGGGCACGACGCTGCCGCTGCTCGGGCTGGCCGGCCTGCTGGCGGCAGGAGTTGGCGCGACCAAAGGCTACCTGGCGGGCGCGCGCCGCGTCGACGCCTGGCTTCGCCCGGCCGCGGCGGTGGTGCTGGTGCTGGCCGGGCTCAATGACACGGTGACTTACTGGTTCCTGTAGCCGGGCCGAGGCCCACGCCAGGTGCAAGGAGGGCAAGCGGAAAACAAGACGGGCGTCGCTCGACAGGCATACTGGCGCGGGCGACAGAACAGTGCGCACGCGAACAGGGCACACGGGAGGTACGGAGCAATGCGTGGCATCTCGATGAACCGAAACATTCTGCTGGGGCTGGCGGTGGCGGGGCTGGTCGTCCTCGCCGTGGCGCCCGGGCTGGTAGGCTCGGTGCTGCCGCTGCTGCTGGTGGCCGCCTGTCCGCTCATGATGCTTTTCATGATGCGGGGCGGGCACGGCGGGCACGGCGGCCACTGCAGCACCGAGCCGGCCCGGACGGGTCGGCCCGCCGGCCAGGAAGTCTCGCGCGACGAGCAACTGGTCGAGTTGAAGGCGCAGCTAGCGAGCCTGCAAGACCGGCAGGAGGCCCTTGCCCGAGAGATCGCGGCCCTGGAAGCCGCCACCTCCCCGGCGGTGCGCGAGGCCGAGGCAGTTGCCCGCGTGGCCGAGACGCGGGCCCAGTCCGATCAAGAAGGGCAGCAGCGTAGCTAGGGGCGGATGGCCACCCGCGTCCCGATCTCGGCCCAGTTCCAGAACCAGAGCGCGTCGTCGTAGGTCATGCCCAGACAGCGGGCCACCGTCAGGTCGCCAGGTGGCAGCCGGCCGTGACGTTCTGGCTCGAGACCGCGGCCTCGAGCAGCAGCGGCGAAGCCAGCAGCGGGAGCGCGGCCAGCAGGGCGACGGCTACGCTGCCCAGCAGGGGGGTGCGGCCGACGCGCAGCCGCAGCCGCACCGGATCGCCGAGCAAGGCGTCGATGCGCGCCTCGATCGCCTCGCTCGCCCCGGCGGACCACACCGGATTGGGGAACGCTCCGTGGTCCAGGAGGCGGACGAGCGCTGCGGCCAGAGGCGTGGTGCCGCCTTGCGCCCGGATAGCGGCCTGGTCGGCGGCGAGCTCCTTCTCCACCAGGTAGCGCCGGTAGAGGGCGCCGAGGGCGGGGACGAAGAAGGCCGCCGAGGCGAGCAGCTTGCCCAGGCCGACCTTGAGTGGGTCGCGCTGGCGCAGGTGCTCGCGCTCGTGGAGCAGCAGGGCGTCCAACTCCGGGCGAGGGAGCAGGGTGAGCAGCCCCGTGCTGACCAGGATGCGGGGGCGAAGGTAGCCGTAGCAGAAAGCCACCGGCGCAGCGAGGTCGACCAGGTCCAGCCGCCCCTCGAGGCCGAGGCGCCACGCCAGGCGATCGAGAGCCCGTCGGCGGCGGGACCGCGCGGCGAGGCAGGCGCGCAGCAGCGCCTGCGTCTGGCGCTGCTGCTGCACCAGCGCCCGCAGGCCAACGAGCGTCCCCGCCCCGATGGCCAGGAGGAAGAGGTAGCTCGCCAGGTGCGGGAGGTAGTCTCCGTCCAGCGGGAGCAGGAGGCAGCTCGCGCTCGGCCACGCGCTGGCGTTGGCCAGCGCCGGCGCGCCCGCCAGCAGCAAATGGTGGGCGGACCAGCCGATGACCGCGATCAGCCCGCTGCTCAGCACGACCAGCAGGGCAAAGGTACGATTAGGGCTCACCACGCGACTGCCCTCGACGACGGAGTTGCGCCAGTCGCTCGGGCGCAACCCGCTCCAGGACGTTCAGGAAGCCGGCGATGGCCACCTCTCCGAAGTCCTCGACGAGCTGGCGCGCGATCTCCTGGGAGGCGCGGGCCAGGAAGGCCTCGCGGCTCTCCGCCGCCTCGTAGGCGTGGGCCTTGCCCACCCGGGCACGCCGCAGCAGTCCCTTCTCGGCCAGCCGCGCCATCACCGTCATTACCGTCGTATAGGCCAGCCGCTGCGCCTCGGGACGGCTCGCGTTCAGCGTCTCGAGCACGTCACGCACCGAGCCCTGGCCACGGTCCCACATGATCTCCATGATCTCGCGCTCGAGCTCGCCCAACAGCTTGTCGAGCCCCTCACCGGGCCGCGTGAGTTTCTGGTAGGTGCGTTTCATCCACCCCTCCCTACTGCTCATAATACCAGGTCTCCTATGACCCCATAGTAGTCTCAACATGCCATCCCGCCGCCGCCTCGCCCTCAGCCCGCGCTCAGGCGCGCCTCAGCCTCCGCTCAGCAGAGGGCGCTACCGTGCTCTTGGACGCGGTGCGAGCCGCGATCCCTTGCAGGCGTGTGGAGGCGTGATGGGAAGTCTACAAAGGCACCGCTGCAGGAGAGGACAGCGCCTGGGGCCGCGGGCACTGGTCGGTCTGGCAGCGCTCCTTACCCTGGCGCTGGCGGCTTGCAGCAGCGCCGCTACACCCGCGCCAGAGAGCGAGAGCCCGGCTGCTGTGGAACCTCCCACCCGGGACAGGCCGTTGAGCGCCAGACCGTCCCCTGCTGCCAGCGCTGATGCGGTCGCGCCGTTCAGCACGGCGACGCAGACGAGGGAGGCGCAGCAGGTCACGGTCGCGGTGACGTGGACCAACCCTGGTGCCGGACCGGTGTTCGCAGTCGTGCTGGATACCCACTCCGTCGACCTGGACCGGTACGACCTGCGACAGTTGGCCAGGCTGCGCACCGACCAGGGGCTCGAGGCGCTGCCGAGCGGCTGGGATGCTCCGCAGGGCGGCCATCACCGCAGCGGCACGCTCGCCTTTCCCACGACCACCGCCGAGGGCCGCCCACTGATCGGGCCTGACACGCGCACCGTCGAGCTCGTCATCCGCGACGTGGCCGGTGTGCCGGAAAGGGTGTTCCAATGGACACGCTAGCCGTTGGCTCAGCGGAGACGACGGGAACCCGTTAAGTGACTCGTTTCTTCAGCCAGCCCTCAGGAGGGGCTCAGGCACCCTTCAGGACCGGACGGTACGCTGGTTATTGACAGGGTGCGCGCCAGTACACTGTGACTCCTGATTCGCCGGGTCGACTATCCGAGCCGCGACCGTGAGGGAGCGGAGGGCCGCGCTCCCTCACGGTCGCGGCTCGGATAGAACTCGTCAAGTGTCGCGTCACGGTCCACTATGCCCCCGACGGACTACTCCGGCCCACGCACAGGAGGTGCCTCATGCCCCGCTCCCACAGCACACCACGGCGCGGGCGCGCCAATCAGCATCACCCGCCAGCCAGAGCGAGCGCTCGCGCTCCGGTGCGCGCTGGTCTGCGCGCTCGCGCCCTCGTGTTCTTCGCCCTCGCCGTCGCCAGCCTCGGAGCCGTCGGCCTCCTGCTCTGGCCTCGGGGCGGAGAGGCGGGGCCGGTCGACCAGAGCCTCGAGGTCTCGATGAACGGCTTCAGCGCACCCGTGGTCACAGCGCAGAGTGGGCAGGCGCTCCGCGTGCGCCTCGTCAACCCGGACAGCCAGTTCCACACCGATGGCAACGGCTGGCACCAGTTTGCGATTCCCGCCCTCGGCATCGACGCTCGGGTCGCCCCGCGCAGCGAAACCGTGGTCGAGCTGCCGGCCGCAGAGCCGGGCGACTATCCGTTCTACTGCGACATCTGCTGCGGCGGCAAGGAGAATCCGACCATGCAGGGGACCCTGCGAGTGCAGGCGTGAGCGGCGAAGAGCTGACTCTCCCGCTCGTCGTCGGCGCCGCGCTGGTCGATAGCCTCAACCCCTGCGCCTTCGCCGTGCTGCTCACCTTCATCGCCGCCACTCTGGTCCTGGCCGAGCGGGCCAGTGCCAGGGGCCTCCAGGCCCGCTGGCTGCTCTGGCGCACCGGCCTGGTCTACGTGGGCGGCGTCTTCCTGACCTACCTGGGGCTCGGGCTCGGGCTGCTCTCCTTCGCCAGCGTGCTGGGCCAGACCCACTGGGTTGGCCGCGCCGCGGCCCTCGGGGCCATCGGCCTGGGGCTGCTGGCGCTGCAGGAGGCGCTCGTGCCGGAGTGGGGCCTGCGCCTGAAGGTGCCGGACAGGCTCGACGACCGCCTCCACGCCCTGACCGGCCGGGCGACGGTGCCCGCGGTGTTTGGCGCAGGGGTGCTGGTGGGCCTGTGTACCGTGCCCTGCTCCGGGGCCATCTACCTGGCGGTGCTGGGGCTGCTGGCCACCCAGGCCACGCTGCTCACCGGGCTTGCCTACCTGGTCCTGTACAACCTGCTGTTCGTGTTGCCGCTGGTGCTGCTGCTGGCCGTGGCCGGCTCGCGCCCGGTGTTCAACCGCCTGGGCCGCTGGCAGCTCCACCACCGCGGGGAGCTCAAGCTGGGGCTCGGCCTGGTGGCGGTCGCGATGGGGTTGCTGCTCCTGGCGACGCTGTGAGCTCGATGCACTGCTGGGGCTCCCTCCCAGTGAGCCCGCGATCGCATGCAGGCACGCGGAGGTACAGTGGTAACCTTGCTGACCATCAACATTGATCCGGTGCTGGTTCACCTGGGGCCGGTAGCCCTCTCCTGGTACGGCCTGGCCGTGGCGGCGGGGGTGCTGGTCGGAGTCTGGCTCACGCTGCGGGAGGCCCGGCGCAAGGGCCTCCCGACCGAGGCGGTGGCCGACCTGGCGGTGTGGGTCGTGGTCGGCGGGCTGGCGGGGGCGCGCCTGCTGCACGTGCTCGATCGCTGGGACTTCTACGCGGCCAACCCGGGCCTGATCCTCGCTCTCCAGAACGGCGGTCTGGCCATCCTGGGCGCGGTCCTCGGCGGCACCCTGGCCGGTGGACTGGTCGCCTGGCGCCAGGAGCTGCCGGTCCGGCCGCTCTCCGACGCTGCCGCGCCGGGCCTGGTGCTGGGCCAGGCCATCGGCCGCCTGGGCTGCCTGGTGACCGGCGACGCCGTGGGCCGGCCGACCGACGGGAGCTGGGGGCTGGTCTACTTGAATCCAGGAGCGCTGGTGCCCCAGCTTGGCGTGGCCTATGAGCCCGTCTTCCTGTACGAGCAGTTCTGGGACCTGGCCATCTTCGCCCTGCTCTGGCTGCTGCGCCAGCGCCTGCCTGCCGAGGGCCGGCTCTTCGCGCTGTATCTCGGGCTGTACGCCGCGGGCAAGTTCGCGCTCACCTTTCTGCGCACCGAGGCCGTCTGGCTCTGGGGGCTCCAGGAAGCGCAGTTCCTGGCCCTGGCCGCCCTCGCCCTGGCCATCGCCTGGGCTGCCTGGGGCGGATCCAGTACCCCTCGCGCCCGGGCGCCGAGGTCGAGTCGCTAGAGCCAGAGGCATCGACGAACGGAGCACTGGACTGAGCCGATCATGAGCACGAAGCGGCTGACCATGGCGATCTACGACCTGGGATGCGGAGGCGGCGGCGCGCTGATCGTCGAGCGTGCCCTGGCGCGGGCGCCCGGCGTGGCACGGGTCTACGTCAACCCGGCGACCGAGATGGCCTACGTCGAGTACGATCCCGCGCTGGCGTGCCCAGACCAGCTCATCGCGGCCGTTGAGCGCGTGGGCTTTCGCGCCGGCGAGGCCCTGGCGCGGTAAGACCGGGCAGGGGGCCGCCGATGGATTGCCGGCTCTCCTGCTCCCCGGTCCTGGCACTCGCTGCCCCCGCCATCGAGGGACTGGGGCTGTCGTTGGGGCACGCATCGTGCGCCGACGACGCCCCGGACACTGTGGATGAGGGGGAGGTTGAAGCGGTGGGTGCAGCCCACCCGCCCCACGGCACCCTCGACCGCTACCGCCAGGTCGTGCAGATCCTCGTCCGGCACGGCTTTGGCTACCTGGTCAACCAGCTTGGCCTGGGGCATCTGGTGCCCTTCCACTGGGGCTTGCTGGGGCATCGTCGGCGCCCCATGCCCTACACCCAGGCCGAGCACCTGCGTCTGGCCTTCGAGGAGCTGGGCACGACCTTCATCAAGCTGGGGCAGATCCTCTCCACGCGCGCCGATCTGCTGCCCCCGGACTTCGTGGCCGAACTGGCCAGGTTGCAGGATGCCGTTCCGCCTGAACCCGTGAAGGTGATCGAGCGCCAGATCGACCAGGAGCTGGGCCAGCCACCAGCACGCCTCTTCGCGCGCTTCGACGCGGAGCCTCTCGGCTCCGCCTCCATCGGCCAGGTGCATGCCGCCGTCTTACCGACGGGCGAGGCGGTAGTGGTCAAGGTCCAGCGGCCCGGGGTAGAGCACCTGGTCGAGGCCGACCTGGTCATCCTCATGGACCTGGCCCGACTGGCGCAGGCGCGCACCGCCTGGGGCCAGCTCTACGATCTGCCGGGCATGGTCGAGGAGTTTGCCGAGACGCTGCGCGGCGAGTTGGACTACGTGCGCGAGGGCCGCAACGCCGAGCGCATCGCCCGCAGCTTCGCGCGCGAGCCGGCCCTGCACGTCCCTGCTATCTCCTGGCGCTACACCACCCGGCGCGTGCTCACCATGGAGCGGTTCGAGGGCATCAAGGTCAGCGACCTCGCAGGGCTGGAAGCGGCCGGGATCGATCGCCCCAAGCTGGCTCGCACCGGGCTGCGCATCGTCCTGAAGATGATCCTGGAGGACGGGTTCTTCCACGCCGATCCCCACCCGGGCAACTTTCTCATCCAGCCGGGCGAGGTCATCGGCCTGCTCGACTATGGCATGGTCGGGCAACTCGACGAGGCGACGCGGGAGCACCTGCTCTACCTGTTCCTGGCCATCGTGGACCAGGACCTCGACCGGGTGGTCGACCGGCTCGCGGCCCTGGGCATCGTGGGCACCGCGTTCCAGCTCGAGCGCCTCAAGCGCGACCTCAATCGCCTCATCTCGCTCTACTGGGGTCTGCCGCTGAGGGAGATCGACATCCGGCGCATCCTGGAGGAGTTCCTGGCCACGGCGCGTCGCCACCGGCTGTACGTCCCTGCCCACCTCACGCTCATGAGCAAGACCGTCATCATGCATGATGGACTGGCCCGCCAGCTCGATCCCGAGTGCAACCTCTCCGAGCTGCTCGCGTCGTACGCGCGGGAGCTGGCCTGGCGCATCTACCTGCAGCCCGAGCGCTGGCGAAGGCGCCTCCTCCCATCCTTCCTGGACCTGAGTCAGTTGCTGGTCACGCTCCCACGGCGCGTCGATCGGCTCCTCGGGCAAGCGGAGCGAGGCACCATCGCGCTGAACATGCGAGTCCAGGAGACGGAGCACGTGCTGGATACGCTGAACCGCATGGTCAACCACTTGATCTTGAGCATCCTGGCGACCGGACTGATCGTGGGGATAGCCCTGCTCCTGCAGATCTCCCACGCGGCGGGACTGCACTGGCTCGTCGGCTGGCTCCTTGGAGCAGGGTTCGCGGGAGGCCTTGGATTGGCTCTGTGGCTGATCTTCGCCATCTTCCGGCGCGGCCACCACTGAGGGCCCGGCGACGCCAGCGCCGAGCTGAGGGTTACCTGAAGAACCCGAACAACAGGTGAGGATTTGTCAGTTGTGGCATGCCCGATGCCAGACAGTAGAGGCTGAGAGCACACTCTCACGCGAGTGCAAGGAGGCTAGTCATGATCAGCGTTGAGCGACGGGCCGCGATCGCGGTCGCGCCTTTCGCCACCGCCCTGGCGGTGGTTGGAGCTGCTTGCTATGCGCTTGGAGCGTTCCTGGTCCTGGTCGCTCCGGGGCCGCTGCTGGCCCTGTACGGGGCCTGGCTCTTCCTGGACGCATCAGCGCTCGTCCCGGGCAGGCTGTTCGTCACGCTGCCCCAGTTCATCATCGGCCTGGTGACGGTGGCGATCGGGGCATGGCTGTTCGGCGCGGTCTGGGCGCTGCTCTACAACGCCTGGAGCGGGGCTCGGGAGGCGCGGGCATGACGGTGGCCACCCGGCGCCTCGTGCTGCCGGTGGGCGGCATGGACTGCGCCTCCTGCGTCCGGACCATCGAGCGGGCCCTCCAGGCCCTCCCGGGCGTGGCCGAGGCCAGCGTCAACTTTGCCGCCCAGAGCGCCACCATCGTCTACGACCCCAACCGGGTGAGGCCGCTGGCCCTGGTGAAGGCCATCGCCGAGGTCGGCTATTCGGTTCCTCAGGAGGAGGTGGCGCTGTCCATCTTCGGGATGAGCAGCGAGCACTGCTCTCAGCTCGTCGAGCGGGCTCTCAGAGAGATGGAGGGCGTCACCAGGGCCAGCGTCAGCTTCCCGGCGGCCACCGCTACCGTCAAGTACTACCCAGGGGTCACAGGGCCAGCCGAGATGCTCCAGGTCATCCGCGAGCTGGGCTACGAGGCCGCCGAGAAGGTCAAGGAGGCCGAGGCCATCGACCGGGAGCGGGAGGCTCGTCGGCGGGAGATCGCCCGCCAGGGGCGCAACATGCTCATCTCCTGGCCCCTGGCCCTCCTGGTGATGCTGGGGACCTTCTGGGAGTACTGGATCCTGCCCGCCATCGTGCCGGAGTTCCTCGGCTACCGGTGGGTGCTGTTCCTCCTGACCACACCGATCGTGTTCGGCCCTGCGCGCCAGTTCTTCGTCAACGCCTACCAGGGGCTGCGCCACGGCGTGCGGGACATGAACCTCCTGTACGCCTCCGGCATCGGCGCCGCGTACTTCATCGCGGTCATCAATACGTTCTGGCCGCAGCTCGGCCTGGGAGGCGAGCGGGCGACCTTTTACGAGGCAGCGGCGCTGCTGACGGCTTTCATCATCCTGGGCCGCTACCTCGCGGCGCTCACCCGTGGCCAGACCTCGGAGGCCATCCGCAAGCTCCTGAAGCTGCGGCCCAGGATCGCCCGCGTGCTCCGCGACGGCCAGGAGGTGGAGGTCCCGGCCGCGCAGGTGCAGGTCGAGGACGTCATCGTGGTGCGCCCGGGCGAGCAGATCCCGGTGGATGGGACTGTCCTGGAGGGCTACTCGGCGGTGGACGAGTCGATGTCAGGACGAGCGGGCAGGGGCAAGGATCACCCGCCTCGACGAGCACGGTCACCCGGATCAACGCCCTCCGTTATGGCAGCCGCCGGCGCCCGTAACAGAGGAACCAGCAGAGCAGCAACTCTCCCCCCAGCAGGGCGAGGGCAAGGACCAGAGTAGCACGCTCGCCCAGGAGGGGCAGGGCGATGAGCGCGAGCAGCGGCAGGCTGCAGAGCCAGAGCAGCAGCGCCAGCGCCAGGGGCGTGAGAAGCGCCTGACGCAGAGGCCCGCGGCTAAAGACGCGCACGGCCACCTCCCAGCCGGACAGCCATCGAGGCGGGACATCGTCCGCCCCGGCTGCCCCGACTCGTCACCCTGCATATCCCGTGCTCGCCATGGCGAGCTTTGACCGCAGGTTGCAGCGGCTCCGGCTGGTCCCCGTCCTGCATACCGAGGGCTAGCCGACGAGATAGCGGCGACGGAAAGGCCTTCGACGCCGGCGCTGTGCGTGCTGCGCGCCGTGCCTCTTGCATCCCAGGAAAGCGAGGCCTGGACCAGGTGCGAATCAAGACCGGGTTGATGCTGATCCTTGGCGCTGCCATGCTGGCCGCTTGCGCCCCGGCCGCGGCGCCTGCCCCGACGCCGAGCCCCGAGACGGCCGGGGCACGGGCAGCCGCGCCCACCGACGGCCAGGCCATGACTGAGGCGGCGCAGGCGACCAAGACCCACGCGGAGCGCATGATCAGCCACGGCGAGCGCCTGGTGGCGACTGGTGAACGCCTGGGCAATGCTGGCTGGATCGACGACGGGCGGCACCTCCAGCAGGGTGGTCAGGCGCTGCTGGCGCTGGCCGGGCGGATGGCGCAGAGCGCCTGGGGGATGCGGCACCCACCCAGTGCGGCCGGGGACGTGATCAAGCTCATCGGCGACGGCAAGGCGATGGTCTATGAGGGGCGCGCCCTTCAGGAGCATGGCCAGGACATGCGCCAGCAAGCGGGGACGATGCGCGAGCGGGCCGCAGCGTCCGGCGATGGGTCGATGCAGGAGGAGGCCGGCTGGCTTGCCGAGGACGGCCAGACGATGATGGGTTTGGGCCAGCGGGTGACCGCCGCCGGTGAATGGATGGCCCACGCGGGCGAGCAGCTCAGGAGCACGCTTGGGAGCTGAGCGCGGTCCGATGCCGCAGCCGGCCTGCACCGCTGTACGCGAGTCGGAAGACGAGCGCTCACCCCACGACCAGCCGGGATGGTGAGCACGTGTCAGAGCCAACGTTGCCGCCAAAACGATCGGTAGAGGCCCGCGAGGGGCTGCGCTTTGGTATCGATATCGATGGGACCATCGCCCAGGCGCCGCGCCACTTCAAGCGGCTCATCGACGCCCTTCTGGCGCACGGTGACCAAGCCTACATCGTCACCGGTCGGTGGGAGCGCCGTCGCCAGGAGACCGAGGCGTTCCTCGCCTCCCTGGGCATCCGCTACACGGAGCTGGTGATGCGCCCGAACGACTGGCCTGGAACCGTGCCGGAGTTCAAGGCGCAGGTCGTGCGGGAGAAGGCGCTGCACCTGACCATCGACGACGACGAGCGCAACTGCTGGGCCATCGCGCAGCAGACCGAGGCGCTGGCCGCGCACATGCTGCCCTTCCCGGAGGCACTCGAGGCGCGCGAGGCCAGGGAGGAGCCGTGAACTACGTCATTGGCTTTCTTCGCGCACCTGCCATCCAGGGCGCCGTCGTCAGCCCGGCCACCGGAGTGGCCGCAGTACCGGATCGTCTCAGCAAGACGCCCGAGGTGGCGCGCCTTTCCTGGGGTGAGCCCACGGCGCAGATGTCGCTGCTCCGCTGGCTTGGCGCGCTCCTCCTCTTCGACGGGCTCCTCCTGCTTGTCGCTGGCCGCGCCTATGTACGGCAGTGGTGGGTCGGCGCCGCCCCCAGCCGCTACCGCCGTGCGATCGAGTGGCTGGCCAGACGTCCGCCCTGGCTGCTCCGCCTCGCCGGAGCGGCCGAAGCCGGCCTGGGGCTGGCCGCCCTGGCCCGGGCGCCGGTGGACGTGCGGTCGCTCTACCACGCCGTCGCTGGCGTCTACGACGCTGCAAGCTGGCTGTGGCGAGACTGGCTCGACCGCGACGCGCACCGCGCCTTCGACCGGGCGCTGGCGACGCACCTGCTGCCCGGCGGCCAGGTGCTGGACCTGGGCTGCGGCACCGGCGCCAACCTGGAGCGCCTGCTGGCCCAGGGCCTGCCCTTCGGCTGCTACACCGGAGTCGACCTCTCCGAGGCCATGCTGGCCCGTGCCAGGGCCAAGTTCGGCCACCGGGCAAACGCGCGCTTCCAGCAATTGGACCTGCTGCGCGACCCGCTGCCGGAAGGGCCCTTCGACCTCGTCGTCTCGACCTACGTGTTCGAGCACCTGCCCGACCCCGGGCGGGTGGTAGGGAAGGCCTGGGAACGACTGCGTCCTGGCGGCTACGTGCTCCTGCTGTTTGAGGTCGAGTCCGAGACCTGGCGCACGCGTCTGCTGGAGCCAGTCTGGCGCTTCTTCAGCGCGCACCTGCTCCGCCAAGCCGAGTACCGCCGCTTCCCGGGGCTGGTCTCGGCCCAGCGCTTCGCCGGTCCCTTGACCACAGCCGCGGTGGCCATGCTGCACAAACCGGGGCGGCCGGGCTGAGGTTGAGCAGCCTCGGGGCGCACGCCGAGCGCCTCCCGTCGAGAGGATTGTCTCGCGCCTCGACAGCCTCTACCATTTTGTCAGTGGGGCCGTCGGTCTGGCCGGCTCGATCTGCAACGGGTCTACTCCTGGGGCCCCGGGCGATGGGGAGCGAGGAGCCATCGCGCACGGCTTCCAGGCCACCTGGAGGCCAGCAGGCAGGAGCCAGGCGATGAGGGGGAGGAGCAGCGGCATGCAGCGTATCCTGGTGATCGACGACGATCCGGCCGTGACCAGCGTGCTCAAGCGCGGCCTGGCCTACGAGGGCTTTGCCGTCGACACCGCCGCCTCCGGGCCGGAGGGGCTGGCCCTGGCCCGCGACCGCTACCCGGACCTGGTCATCCTGGACGTCATGATGCCCGGCCCGGACGGCCTGGAGGTGCTCCAGCGGCTGCGGGCCGCCGATGGCCAGCTTCCGGTCCTGCTGCTGACGGCCCGGGATGCTCCCGCCGACCAGGTGCAGGGGCTGGAGCAGGGCGCCGACGACTACGTGGTCAAGCCCTTCACCTTCGAGGTGCTGCTGGCCCGGGTACGGGCGCTGCTGCGGCGGCGCGAAGCCGAGCGCCCCGCCGTGCTGCGCTTTGCCGACCTCAGCCTGGATACCGGCGCGCGGCGGGCACGGCGGGGAGCGCGCGAGATCGACCTGACGACCACCGAATACGACCTGCTTCGCCAGTTCCTGGAGCA
Organism: Chloroflexota bacterium; assembly: GCA_016210245.1. Lineage (GTDB taxonomy): Bacteria > Chloroflexota > UBA6077 > UBA6077 > JACQUR01 > JACQUR01. The sequence continues at coordinate 11,257 of JACQUR010000063.1, read as the reverse complement.
CCCCCAGCGGGTGCTGCCCAAGGAGTTCCTCATGGACCGCGTCTGGGGCTACGACTTCGGCGGCAACAGCAACGTGCTGGAGGTGTACGTGCGGCAGCTTCGCCAGAAGCTGGAAGCGGAGGGCGAGCCGCGCCTGATCCACACCCTGCGCGGCTCCGGCTACGTGCTGCGGGAGGCCTAGCCGATGTCGCTGCGCTTGCGCCTGGCGCTCTGGTACGGCGGGCTGACCGGCCTGATCGTTCTGCTGGCGGGACTGCTGGCCTACGCCATCTTCAGCCGTATCCAGTACGACGACCTGGACCAGGCGCTGGAGGGCGCGGTCGAGCACGCGGCGGGCACGTACGTGGCTGCGCGTACCTCGGACGAGCTGGCGACCATGCTCGAAACGCCGATCCTCCCCGGCTTGGTGATGCGCATCTATGGGCCAGGCGGCCAGGTGCTGGCGGCATCGTCCAACGACGCGCCGGCTCCGTCGGTCGACCCAGACACCGCGCTGACTCGCCCATCCGGACCGGCCTACGACGCGCTGGCGGGGCTCGCGCCGCCGTTCGCGACCGTGCGCGCCGGGCCCGGAGCCTTTGGTCTCCTCGCCGGCTCCGAGGGCAGCCGCTGGCGCCTGTATGTGCTGCCGCTCGATGGAGCAGGCCAGTACCTGGTGGCGATGGCGCCGCTGGGCGGGATCGACGCCTCCCTGGCACGCCTCCGCCAGCTCGTGCCCCTGCTGGCAGTGGTCGCGGCCGCGGTGACCCTGGGTGCAGGCCGGCTCCTGGCCGGGCGCGCCCTCCGCCCGGTGGCGACCCTCACCGAGGCCGCGGCGGCCATCGAGCGTTCCCGCGAGTTCGGCCGGCGGGTGCCGGTCGGCGCCCGGCGCGATGAGTTGGGGCAACTGGCGGCCACGTTCAACGAGATGCTGGCCAGCCTGGAGGGGGCCTATCGGGCCCAGCAGCGCTTCGTGGCCGACGCCTCGCACGAGCTGCGGGCGCCGCTCACCGCCATCCAGGCCAACCTGGAATTGCTCGAGCGTCAGCCCGACATGGCGCCGGCTGAGCGGCAGGAAGCGGTGCATGAGGCCAGCCACGAGGCCCACCGCCTCGCGCGCCTGGTGGCCGACCTGCTGGCGCTCGCGCGCGCCGACGCCGGCCAGCCGCTGCGTCACCAGCGCGTGGAGCTGGATCGGGTGTTGCTGGACGCGCTGGGCGAGGCGCGCCACCTGGCACAGGGCCAGCGACTCGAGGTGGCGAGGCTCGAACCGGCCCTGGCGCGGGGCGACCCGGATCGACTGAAGCAACTGCTGCTCATCCTGATGGACAATGCCCTCAAATACACTCCCGACGGCGGGCGGGTCACCGTCGGCCTCGAGCGCAACAGCGCGGCGACGGAGATCGTCGTCTGCGACACGGGTGTGGGCATCTCGTCCCAGGACCTGCCGCACGTCTTCGAGCGCTTCTACCGCGCCGACCCGGCCCGCGCCCGCGATCCGGGCGGCACCGGGCTGGGCCTGTCCATCGCGCGCTGGATCGCCGAGCAGCACGGGGGCAAGATCACACTGACGAGCGCGCCCAACCAGGGGACGACGGCGACGGTACGGCTGCCTCTGGAGAGCTGATCGCCAACCACCTGCCTGAACAGCGCAGTCACCCCCTCTGCCTCAGCGAACGCTCAGGCGACCTTCAGCTCGAGATCAAAGAGGGCAAGCTGCTGGTCGCGACCGGGCCGGTTAAAGCCCTCCAGCGCCCCCAGGCGCTGCACGAGCTCCCGCACGTGACGCCTATCTACTGATCGCTGCATAAGGATCCAAGCATCGCCTGCGACCCGTAGCGCGGGGGCTTGTCCCCCGCCCGTGGGCACCCAGCCTGCGGGGCGCGGGGCGGGGGACAAGCCCCCGCTTCCCACCGGCCGGCGGCGGCCTCCGGGGCCAGCAACCGTGCCAGTAGGTCGGCCCGTTCCAACCTATTCAGGTTGGCACTCAGCCCCTTCCCCGCGCCAGCTTGCGCCTGCGCACGGCGCGGGCAGGCACGGGCCGACGCCGCCAGGTGGCCCAGATGGCAGCCAGGGCGATGCTACCCAGCGCCAGGAGTTGGGCCTCCTGGAGGCCCAGGAACCAGACGGTCTCCATGCGCAGGGAAGGTGGGCTGATAGGCCACGCCGAGCTGCTGCGCCATGGCGCCCGGGTTCAGGTAGACGATGCCCCAGCTTCCGTCCGTAGCTGGCCCCAGGGCATCGCCGGTCACCTCAGGGTGCCGCCGAGCACCGCGCCGAGAATAGCCAGCCCACCATTGCTGAGACAGGCCATCGTGCGCTGCTGGCGAAGCTGCCACAGGAGATAGGCGATGCCGGCCAGGTTCATCCCAATCCCCAGCCAGAGCAACGGTGTCTTGTATTCACTCAGGAACAGGGTGGCCGCAGACAGGCCGAGGATCGGAACTATGTCGACCAGGTGGTGGGCGCAGCAGGCCAGCATCGCGGCGGTGCTGGTGCCCGTGCTGGCGGCCACGCCAGTCGCTGTCCGTCCGGCATGCAGGCCTCGCAGGGCGGTGAACAGGCCCAACTGGGTGCCGAACCCGGTCGCGATGGCGGCGATGAACCAGCGGTCCTCGCCCAGTTGCTGTACCGCATGGGTCCAGCCCTGAGCCAGGGTGATGACGCCCAGGTAGAAGCCCAGCAGTGCCAGCGCAGCCAGCAGCCCGAAGGCGAACGGGCGCCACGATGGGCCAGTGCGGGGCTGCTCCACCGTCTGATCGAGGGCGTAGCCAGCCGCGGCTACCGCCTCTTGCAGCGCCTGAAACGAGGCGGTGGCCGGATCACACCGCACGGTGGCGGTGCCAGCCGCAAGATCGACCTGGGCGGACTGCACGCCGGGCACGGCCGTGAGGGCGGCTGTCACGTGGCGCACGCACGAGCCGCAGGTCATGCCCCGCACAGCGAAGTGCTCAGCCAGCGCTTCGGATGCCACCTCTACCGTGTCCATCGGAACACCCGCTCCGGCACGCCCACGTGCCTCGCCTTGGGTTGCTCCCCTGAGCTGCTGAAGTGAGTACCATGCCTCCGTATGGACGCGCGCGTCGCATGTCTTGCTGTCGTCCAAGATACGTTACCCGCCTCTCCTGAACGGATGCTGAGGCCCTGCTGAGGACTGGCTGAGAACCACGTAGAGTGGGCAGGACAGCCTCTTCATCCTGCGGTTCGGTCGGCCGACGGTGAGCTAAGTGGTCGTCAAGGAATAACTTCCCGCTTCCAGTGCGGTTGTCAAGACTGGCCTGGCCAGCATCTATGCCAAGCTGGGCGTCCGACCCCGGACCGAGGCGGCGGTGATGGCCATGCAGCAAGGGTGGGGTGTCGGTCCAGCCTGGCGGTGGCTACCCTCTACAGTACGTAGAAGAGCCCGGCCATCAACAGTGTCCCTGTCCAGGCAGCCGCCTCGTTGGCCAAAGCCTCGCGCAGACGGAACTTCCCTTGCCGCTCGGAATAGGGGCGCAAGGTCGGGAGCAAGCGGGGCACCGCCCTGAGGTACGCCAGGTACTCGTCGCCGAACCGTTGGCGCAGGAAAGCCTCCTCGAAGGGGATGACGTTGGCGTAGACGAAGAGGTAGGCGCCCCATGCGATCGGCGCCGCGTACCAGAGACCGGACATTGCCGCCAACGCGGTGGTAACGACCAGCCCGCCGAGGTACATCGGGTTGCGTACGTAGGCATATGGGCCGGCCGTGAGCAGCGCCTCGGCGCGAGTTTCTCGCTCGCGGCCCGCGGTGCCCACGAAGCCAGCCGCCCACGTGCGGAAGAGCTGGGCGGCGATCAGCAACACCAGCAGCGAGAAGTAGACGGGCGAGGATACTCGCCCTCCTGTGCTGTGCTTGAGCCACAGGATCGCCACCTGGGCGGCCAGCAGATAGAGGCCGCGCGTGCCATAGACGAAGCGTTGGAAGCGCATGGTAACGCTAGCCCTTTACCGAGAACGAAGAGGCAGTCCGGTCATCTCGGCGCTCACCCTGCCACAGTCGGGCGGCGGCAGCCGTGTCATAGGACGCCCTGGACGACGGAACCGACTGTAGCTTCTGGAAGTATCTCCCTGTCACGGCTTCCAGCAGCACGACCTTGAGCCGCGGCTCGAGGCGGACGAAATCCTCCCACACGGCCGCGAGTCGCATCGTCTGTCGCACCAGCGCTGGCCTGGCCGTCACTTCCTACCATCACCGAACGATTCCACAACGGAATTATTGCAGGAAGACGCGGCGCCGTCAAGCGGGCGTCCTGGAGGCACGCGATAGGGGTTTTCACTCACCCGAAGATGAGTGATCCGTCGCTGTCACCAACCCATCGATTGGCCTACGCTGTGGATGGAGGGACACGGATGAGCACCACTGTGAACTCGGGGAGCGACGGGAAGACCCGCCTGGCCCTCCTGGGCACGCTGGGACATCTGCACACCGAGGGGCTACGCTACGACCTGGCCTGCCTGCGCTCGCTGGTGGAGCGGCTGGAGCCGGACCTGCTGGGCGTGGAGATCGACCCGCAGGCCTGGGAGCAGCAGGACCTGAGCGGGGTATCGGTCGAGGTGCGGGAGGGGCTGGTGCCCGCGGCCTGGCGCACCAACACGGTGATTGTCCCGCTGGGCGGCCCATCTCCCCTGGAGCTGGCACCGCCTACTGGCAGTGGGCTGGCGAGACGGGCGCGGGCTGGCCTGGTGGGCGCCGCCGACCGCTTCCTGGCCGGCCTGCAGCGCACCGTCGATGGCCCCGAAGGGGTCAACAGCGCCCTGTTTGGCCATCTGTGCGGGGCCGTGTGCGATCTGCAAGCGGCGGCAGGGGGCGAGGTCGGGCGGCGAGCGTGGGAGGCCACCAACGGGCGCATCCTGGAGCGGCTGCTGTGGGCGGTGCGCCGAGATCCGGGCCGGCGGGTGCTGGTCGCGCTGCAGTGCCGGCGCGTCCACTGGCTTGAGGCCCGGCTGCGGTCGCTTCGAGAGGAGATCGCTCTCGTTCGCTTTCAGGAGCTTTGAGCCCCGGTCAAGCGCTTGTTCGAAGCGTGGGTGGAGAAGTGCTTGAACGACCTCAAGGCGAAGATGGAACGCGGCGTGGGGAGCCATCGCACCACGCGTGAGCTGGAGGCATACTCATGTGGGCACAAGTCAACCACTGGAATATCCACTACGAGGTCCAGGGAGAGGGCGACCCCGTGCTCTTACTCCACGGGATCCCGACCTCATCGTTTATCTGGAGGAGGCAGATCGAGGCGCTCTCGGGCCGCTTCCGAGTGTACGCACCGGATCTCCTGGGATGGGGCTCTTCCGACAAACCCCGTGACTTCGACTACACGATCAGATCTTACGTGGAGTGCCTCCACCAATTCCTGGCGCAGGTCGGCCTCGAGAAGGTCGTCCTTGGCGTCCACGACCTGGGAGGGGCGATCGGGCTTGGGTTCCTGGGGCGCTCTCCTGAGAAGGTCTCGCGGCTCATCATCCTGGACACCTTCGCCTATCTCCCGCCGGTGAAGTACCTGCTGTGGGCCGCGCTCTACGGGCTCCTCTACCGGCTCCTGGTGTTCGGCGATCCCCTGAACCGTCTGGTGTGGGAGCTCGCCGTTCGGCGGACCGACACGTTCGTCACCCTCGCCTTCCACGACAAGAGCCTGGTCACCAGGGAGTTGGTCGCCACCTACCGGACGCTGAACAGGGACACACGGTTGACGGATCTGCGGGTGCTGTCGGCCAACGGGATTGCCGGCCTCACCGGCGCAGTGGAGCACAACTCCCATAACGTGCGAGTGCCCACGCTGATCCTGTGGGCCGAGAACGACGTGCTGTTCCCGCCCTCAGCCGCCCTGCGGCTCCATCGGAACATCCCGGGCTCCATCCTGAAGACGATCCCGGAGTGCGGGCACTTCCTCCAGGAGGAGAAGCCAGAGGAAGTGAACCGACACATTCTGGAGTTCCTGGCGAACGCAACGGACACTGAATCGAACGGGCTGCCTGCACGCCATCCGGTAGGGGAGACGCGCGTCGGCGGAGGCGGATGATGGACGACCTCCTCATCACCAATGCCACAGTCGTGCCGGTGGATCGACTCGACCGCGTCCTCCGCGACGCATCGATCGCGATTCGTGGACGCCAGATCGTGGCCGTGGGGCCCACCGAGGTCGTGAGCGCCGAACACCAGGCTCGCGAGGTGATCGACGCGCGCGGAATGGTCGCCCTGCCCGGACTGGTCAACGGCCATATCCACGTCCTCACTGCGCTCTACAAGGGCACGATGGGCGGGTTCGGGTTCGACCGGACCGCGGGCGAGGACATCGCGCTGTGTGGCGTTGCCACACCGGACATCATGCTGGCCGCCTCGCGCCTCTCGGCTGCTGAGATGCTCCGCTCGGGCATCACGCTCGCCAACGTGGCGGGGGATGCGGTCACCTTCGAGGTTGCTCGCCAGACGGCCGAGGGGCTTGGACAGGCGGGGCTGAAAGCCTTCGTGCAGACCATGGTAGCCGACATCTTCGGGCCGACCGGCTTGACTGGCGAGGCCCAGCTCGCCGAGGCGGAACGGCTCGTCCGCGAATACCACGGCGCGTTCGAGGGGCGCATCCGCGTCGCGCCCAGCCCGGCAGGCGAGGTCACTACGTCGCTGGAGACGATGCGGCGTCTCGCGGCGCTAGCGGAGCGCGAGCAGCTCATCACTCACATGCATGTCTTCCCCCGCTGGCCGATGGCCACCGTTACCTGGCTCGTGCGCGGCCGCTCGCCGCTCGGCCTCCTGAAGGCGGGCGGCCTGCTCAATGAGCGCCTGGTGGCAGTGCATGTCCTCGCGGCCAGGGGCGGCGACGTCGCCGCGCTGGCCAGGGCGGGAGCGAGCGTGGTCCACTGCCCGTCGGTTTGGATGAACGTCGGGATCGGCCCCCGTCGCTGGCCACCCCTGAAGGCGCTCCACCGAGCGGGGGTCACCATCGTCCTGGGGACGGACAGCGCCGGCGGCTGGATCGAGGGCGCCGACCTGTTCACGGAGATGCGAACCTGCGCGTTGATGAGCAGCTTCCTGTATGGCGCCGGTGTGCTGCAGCCAATGGACGTGCTGCGGATGGCCACCATCAACGGCGCGCGGGCGCTGGGGCTGGAGCGAGAAACCGGCTCGCTGGAGGTCGGCAAGCGGGCGGACATCATCCTGCTCAAGTTCGATCGGCCGCCGGTCCAGCCGTCATCCGATGTCCCGGCCATGCTCGTCTACGGCGCCTGCCGGGGTGATGTCCAGACGGTGCTGGTTGATGGTCGCGTCGTGGTGCGCGACGGCTGTCTGCTCACCGTGGATGAGCGTGAGATCGTGGCCGCGGCGGCTGAGGCCCGGGCGGACCTGTACCGTCGTGGCGGATGGAAACTGGGACCCGACGGAGCGACGCCGCCGACGACCTCCTGGCTCGAGCGCTATCCCAGCCAAGGCGTCGCCACGTGGGGTGCCCGGCTGGCTCGGTTAGCGCGGCTCTGGCGGAGATTCAGCGGTCGATGAGCGCGGCCATGAGCCCACAACCGGCTTGATGCAGAGGATGGAGGGAGGGCAACGATGAACACGCTGCTCATGCTGCAACTGCTCTGGGACCTGACGCGGCTGCGCTGGCGGGATCGGTGGACCCGCCAGCAACTGGAGGCCCACCAGGCGGAGGCGCTGCGCCGCCTGCGCGTGTACGCCTACGCTCGCTCGCCCTTCTACCAGCGCTTCCACCAGGGCTTGGCCGACCGGCCGTTGCACGAGCTGCCGGTGCTCACCAAGGCGACGCTGATGGAGCACTTCGATGAGCTGGTGACGGACCGGCAGGTTCGACTGGAGGCGGTCAGGGCGCACCTGGCCAACGCTGGCGCGGAGAAGCTCTTCCTGGGGCGCTACTGGGTCAGCAGCACCTCGGGCAGCACCGGCCGTCCGGGCCTGTTCCTGTTCGACCGATCCGAGTGGCTGGCCATCCTGACCTCCTTCGCCCGCGCCCACGACTGGGCCGGGCTGCAGGTGAGCCTGACCCACCGGATGAAGATGGCCGCGGTGGCCTCCACCAATCCCTGGCATATGTCCGCCCAGGTGGCGGCGACCCTGCGGAGCTGGTGGATGCCGGCCCTGCGCCTGGAGGCGGCCGAGCCGCTGGAGCGCCTGGTCCAGCAGCTCAACACCTTCCAGCCGGAGATGCTGGTGGCCTACGCCTCCATGGCCCGCCTGCTGGCCGAGGAGCAACGGGCCGGGCGACTCCGCATCGCGCCCCACCTGGTGTTCACCAGCTCGGAGGTGCTGACCGCCGAGACGCGGCGGCTGGCCGAGGAAGCCTGGGGCCACCAGCCGTTCAACCAGTATGGGGCTACCGAGGGCGGTGGGCTGGCCGCCGAGTGTGAGCGCCACACGGGCATGCACGTGATGGAGGACCTGGCGCTGCTGGAGGTGGTGGACGAACGCAACCGCCTGGTCCCGCCCGGGGAGTACGGCGACAAGGTGTTGCTTACTCTGTTCTCCAGCCGCACCCAGCCGCTGATCCGCTACGAGGTGAGCGACAGCCTGCGACTGGCGGAGGGGAGCTGCCCCTGCGGCCGCCCCTTCGTGCTCATCGACGACGTTCAGGGGCGGATGGAGGAGGTACTCCGCTTCCCGACCGCCACGGGCGGCGAGGTGGCCGTGCATCCGAACACGTTCCACCACGTGATGGACACGGTTCCCAGCAGCGGGTGGCAGGTGGTGCAGGAGCCGGACGGGCTGACGGTGCTGCTGTCCGGCGTGCGCGAGGATCTCGAGGACAGCGCGTTGGTGGAGCGGCTGCGACGGGACCTGGCGGCTCAGGACGCCCTGGTTCCCGAGGTGCGGGTGCAGCGCGTGGCCGCCATTCCCCGGGCTGCCAGCGGCAAGGCGCCCCTGATCAAGTCCAACCTGCCTCCACGCGGCGCAGGAGCAGGACGTGGAGAGGGGGTTGTTCCCGGAGCTGACAGGAGGTTGACGTGAACGCGAGAAGCAGATGGCTATTGGTGGCTCTGCTGGCCACCGCGGCATGGTGGGCCGGCCGGCGTGTTCGAGAGGCTATGGCAGCTTGCCGCAGCGAGTTCACCGCCGAAGGGATGCGACAGGTGCAGTATCAGGCGGACTTCGCTGCTCGCCCCGAGCGAGTCTTCGCGGCCGTCACCGATCCCCGCAAGCCGTTTCTCACCTCGAACCCCATGATGCACATGGAGCTTGGCTCGCCTCAGAACAGGGGCGTGGGCACGATCTATCGTTGGAGCTTCACGCTGCCGCTCTGGCCCATGCTGCGCTTCGACGAGGCGGTCACCGAGTGGGAGGAGGGGCGCAGGATCGCCTATCGAGCCATCAGCGGCTGGGAGATGCGGGCGAAGGGCGAGTTCCTGTCCGCCCCAACCGGCACGCACTACGTATTCACGCTGGAGTACCGGCTGCCCTGGCCGTGGAACAGGCTGATCCCCGGCTGGCTGGAGGCCCTGGCCCTGCAGCAGGTCGTGGCCAACCTCCGGCAGCAAGTGGAGGCCGAACGGTGGCAGCCCGACGGGACGGGCGTATGGCGCCATCGGCGGTGCTTGAGGCGACCGGGAGTCCGCTCATGCTGAGCCTGTCGAAGCAGGGGCGGACGGGGGCTCGTCCTTCGACAGGCTCAGGACGAGCGGCAACCGGGCTCAGCGGCACGGGGAACTGCGGAAAGTGCTCAGAGCCTGGAGGCGGACAGCCCTGGCGGCCTGGAGCAACCTGGCATGAGTCACGATTCGCAGGACGCCACCGGGCCTTGCATCCTCGCTGCGGGGCTGGGCAAGCGCTATGCTCAAGACAATGGGGGCGGCGTCCACCCGGCCCGAACTTGCATCCTCGCTGCGGGGTGGGGCAAGCGCTATGGCCGTACCACGTCCCTCTCACTGGCGCTCGTGCTGCCCCTGGTGCTGCTGGTGCTCTTTACGTACGGCCTGAACTTCGACGTGCAACCGGTGCGACTGGGGGTCTACGACCTCGACCGCAGCGCGGCGAGCCGAGACTATCTGGCCAGCCTCTCCGCCTCAGGCGACCTGAGCGTCGTGGCCTGGGCCGGCAGCGCCGCCGAGCTGGGCGTGTGGCTGGACCGGGGAAGCATCGACCTCGGCGTGATCGTCCCCGCGGCCTTCGAGCGAACGCTGCTGGAGCGCCAGCCGACCTCCGTGCAACTCCTGGTCGATGGCTCGTACCCACCCCAGGCCAGGGCTGCCCTGGCCCAACTGGATGCCGCGGCGGCCTTCTACAGCCATCGCCTGCTCCACGACTCGGTCGGCGAAGGCGCCCTCCTCGGCCCGGCGGTCGTTCCGGAGCCGCGCGTCTGGTTCACCCCGGAGCTCAGAAGCGTCAACCTCGTCGTCCCGGGCCTGTTCTCGATCATCCTGATGACCTTTGCGCCGCTGCTGTCGAGCCTGGCCATCGTCCGCGAGCGCGAGCGGGGCTCGATCCAGCAGATCCTGGTGGCGCCGGTCCATCCGGCCGCCTTCATCCTGGGCAAGGCCCTGCTCTATGGGATGCTCGCCTTCGTCGACGTGCTGATCGTGCTGGCGGCGGGCCTGCTGTGGTTCCAGGTGCCCTTTCGCGGCAGCCTGCCGCTGTTTCTGGTGGCCTCGGCCGTGTTCGTCTTTTGCGCGGTGGGGCTCGGGGTTGACGCTGAAGGTGTACCTGCCCGAAGACAAGTTCGGGCGGGTGGCGCTGGGGCAAGCGGCCAGCATCACTGTGGACGCCTATCCGGGCGAGGCCTTCGCCGGCACGGTCACCTCTATCGCCTCCCAGGCCGAGTTCACGCCGCGCAACGTCCAGACGAAGGAGGACTGTGTCAAGAGCGTGTACGCCCTCAAGCTGCGAGTGCCCAATGGCGACTTGCGGCTGAAACCCGGCATGTTCGCCGACGCCGTGTTCGCGGTTGGGACTAACGAGAAGGTCGGCTGACTCTGGCAGGCAGGTGAAATCGCTAACGAGGGAAATGTAAAAAGGTAGGTTGTCGGCGGACCTATTTTTCTCCGCCCAACCTGCCTTTTCTGGCATCCGGACGCCAAAAGGAGCAGGAGACGGGATTCGAACCCGCGACAACCTGCTTGGAAGGCACTCGCTTGCGGGTGACCCCTTTTCCCGAAATCAGCCCTTTCAGGCCCGTAGGCATCCTCTCGCGGGCCTTGCCGCTCAGACAACAGCAGGTATCTCCTCAATAATCCGGGGGAGGCCGGCCCGGCTGGGTATACTTGAGGCATGAGTGTAGGGAAGCAGCGACCCGATCCGCCGCAGGAGGTGCTGGCAGCCCTGGACCTG
>JACQUR010000073.1 GCA_016210245.1 Chloroflexota bacterium | reverse complement strand
GGGACAGGGGACAGGGGCTACTGTCCCCTGTCCCCTCACCCCTACGGTACAATCGCCGCCTTGATCGGATAGACGCCCGGCGTCTCGCCGCCGATGGCGCGGATCGCCTCCTCGGCGCGCTCCAGGGGGTAGCGGTGCGTGATCATCCGCTCCAGCGGGTACTTGCGCGACTCGACCAGCTTGATCGCGTCGCGGATCGCTTGCGTCCCCTTGGTGAACACCCCCTGGAGCTTGATCTCGTTCCAGACCAGCGCGTCGATCTTGAGCGGGGTGACCGTCTCCTTGCCGGTGAGGCCGCCCAGCACCAGCGTGCCCTGCTTGCGCACCAGCTCGATCGAGGTGGCGATGGCCCTGGGGCTGCCCGAGACGTCGATCACCACGTCGGCCATCCGGCCGTGGGTGAGGTCCCCGACCACCTCCACCACGTGGTCGCGCTCCACGTCGACGGCCAGGTCCGCGCCCAGCTCGCGCGCCAGGGCCAGGCGGTCGGCGTCGCGGGAGAGCCCGGTGATGAGCACCCGGTCCGCGCCACACTCATGCGCCACCAGGGCGCAGGCCAGCCCCTGGGGTCCGCACCCCTGGACGACCACCACGTCCTGGTGCTTCACCCCGCCCAGGATGCGCGCCCACTGGATGCCATTGGCGACCACCCCGGGCACCAGCACCGCCGCCTCGGCCGGCACGTCGCTGGCGACTGGGTGCAGGAGCGAGCCGGGCGCCAGGTACATCAGGGCCGCGAAGCCGCCCCACAGGTAGGGCGGCACGTCCGCCGGCGCGCGCCCGCCATAGCTCCTGCGGCGCGCGCAGAAGCGGTACTCGCCGGTCTGGCACTCCAGGCACGACCAGCAGGGCAGCGAGCCCTCCACCGCCACCCGGTCGCCGATGGACAGGCCGTAGCGCTGGGCGAAGCGCTCGCCCATGTCGGCGATGCGGCCGAGGATCTCGTGGCCCAGGATCAGCGGCAGCGGATAGTCCAGCTTGCCATGGAACGTCTTCCAGTCCGTGCCGCAGATCGCGGCCAGCTCCACCTCCAGCAGCCCGTCATCCGGGCCCAGGCGCGGCCGCTCGAACTCCCGCAACACCAGGCGCTCCGGCGCCTCCAGGACCGCGGCTCGGACTGTGGGCATGGCGCTGTCCCTCCCTCGTGGCAACGACCGGCGGGTTGCGTATTGCGGATTGCGGATTGCGGATTGCGAATTGCGACGGGCGAAACTCCGCAATTCGCAATCCGCAATCCGCAATCCGTTCCCGTCGCCCGCCACTCTACCAGGGGCTCCCGGGTGGGTCAAGCGAGGGTGGATTGCGGATTGCGAATTGCGGATTGCGAAGGGCGAAACTCCGCAATTCGCAATTCGCAATCCGCAATCCGCAATTCGCAATTCGCAATCCGCAATCCGTCTACGCCCGCTCCCAGGTGATGCGGCTGGTCTGCTCCCGGCCCGCGATGAGGCGGGGCCTGGTGGTCAGGATGAGTCGGTTCCCGTCCAGCTCCACGTGCCGTTCCTGGGTCGTGCCGATCCAGTTGGGGAACAGGCTCACCTCGACGTGGTGGAAGACACGGCCGTCCCGGAACTCGTACCGCCCGCAGTACGACAGGTAGCCCTCGGCCGCCGTCCGCTTCTCCTCAGCAGTGCCCTCGGCCATGTCGGTGGCGGCAAAGCGGGGACGGCCTGGCCGCATGATCGCCACGGACATGTATCCATCCGGGGTGTACATGATGTAGCCGACGGCCTCTCGCCCGTGCAGGTAGCTCACCTCGCCATCGGCGGTTAGGCGCTCCGAGGCAACCAGCCTCCACACGCCCACCAGCGGGTTGTCGCTCGTATCCACGTTCGTCCTCCTCTCGCTCATCGTGTTCTCACCATGCCGAAGGCGATAGGGCAGGGCAGGGTGGCGGGAGCGATCTTACCACCATGGCTGTGGAGTCGCCGAGAGAGCCGAGAATCCTCAGTGTTGGAGGCATGGCACGGCGCCTGCTGACTCAGTTACGAGTGCAGTCCTGACCTTGCCATGAATCAGGGAGCGTGTCACACTGAGCATGGGCAGCAGCCTGACGAGGATGAAGCCGTATGGCAGTGCGAGAGAGCGTGCAGATCGACGAGCAGTTGCATCGAGAGATCCGGGAGCACCCGGAGGATTTCGGGCTCTCGGCCCAACTCCCGAAGGCGAGGCGCTTAGCGCAGTTGCTCGTCCTTGGCGCCGCCGTGGCGCGCCGCCAGGTGGAGGCGGAGCGTCGGCGACAGGCCTTCGCCGAATGGGCCGACGACCAGGAGCGGCAGGAAACCATCCGTATGATGCGCAGCGTCGCCTTTGACTCGGGGCTGATCTAGCGGTGTCGGCGCTCCGGGGCCTGGTGTATCTCCCCGCTCACGCCAGCGCGCCCACCAGGGCCTGGCTTGTCATCAGCATTGCTGTACTTCCCGCGCATCGAAAACGGTCGATCCCAGGCTGCCTGCGGTGATGTAGCCTTCTTCCCTGGCCGGGCGGTCCACTTCACCACAACCGCCCACCGTCTCCCATGGTCTCCCTCGCGGACATGATCGCCATCGCACGCGGCCTCGCAACGGTGCTGGGCCTCTAGCGTGGGAGGCTCACCCAGGGGGTGCAGTTCGACGCTACCAGGTACCAGTACATCGGCGCTCCGGTCCGCGATACCGCCGTCCTGCACGTCCTCAAGCGCACGGGCATCACCCGGTTGGAAGAGCTCATCGGCCCCAGCGCCAGGGAGGTGGTTCTTGGCGGCTCCGCCCCCGGCACGATCTTCGACGATTGCGCCAGGCTCGTCCGAGACGTGCTGGGCGTCCGGATCAAGCTGGTCTCCGGCTACAATGGCGCGGGCCCGGTGCGGCTGGCCATGCAGTCGGGTGAGCTGGACGGCTTCTGCAACGCCTGGAACTCGACCAAGGCCACGAATCTGGCTGACATTCAGAGCGGCGAGTGGGTCGTGCTCCTGCAACTGACCGACAAGCCCCACCCCGATCTCCCGAAGGTGCGCACGATTCCGGACGTGGCGAAGACGGAGGAGCAACGGCAACTGCTCGGCTTCGGCTGGGCCATGCCCATCCAGTTCGCCCGCCCGTTCTCGCTGCCGCCTGGCGTGCCGCCGGAGCGCGTGCAGGCGCTGCGCGAGGCCTTCCAGAAGACCATGGGGGCAGACACATCCGAGTCGACAGTCGACAGTCGACAGTCGACAGTTCGCCAGTGCTCTGTGGACTGTGGACTGTGGACTGTCGACTGCGGTCAGGATGTCGTCGGCGGCGCTCCGCCGGGGTGGGCGAGCCAGCGGGTGAACCAGTGGGCGGCCAGGTCGGCCACCTGCTCCAGGGCGCCGGGCTCCTCGAAGAGGTGGGTGGCCCCGGGGACGACCACCAGCTCCTTCGGGCCGCGCAGCAGGGCGTGGGCCTGGCGGTTGAGCTCCAGCACAGGCTCGTCGCGCTGGCCCACGATGAGTAAAGTGGGCGCCTGCACCTGGGGCAGGTAGCCCAGGGCCAGGTCGGGCCGCCCGCCGCGCGAGACGATGGCCCCGATCCTGGTACCTGCTCGGGCCGCGGCCTGCACGGCAGCAGCGGCGCCGGTGCTGGCGCCGAAGTAGCCAACCCGCAGCCCGCGCGTCTCTGGCCGCTGCTCGACCCAGTCGGTGGCGCTCAGCAGCCGCTCGGCCAGCAGGTCGACGTCGAAGACCAGCGCGCGGTCGCCGGCTTCCCGCTCGGTGAGCAGGTCCAGCAAGAGGGTCGCCAGCCCCGCCTCCTGAAGGTGGCGGGCGACGAAGTTGTTGCGCGGACTGAGCCGCCCGCTGCCGCTGCCGTGGGCGAAGAGCACCACCCCGTACGCCCGCGGCGGCAGTCCCAGGATGCCCTTCAATGGGACGCCCGGGGCGCGCAAGGAGACTTCGCGCCCCGCGATCACCGTGTGATCCATGGTTTGCCTCCTGTCGTGCTGCTTCCTTCTCCTCGTGCAGCTTTCGGGCCTACCTGTGGCGAAGTTCGCCCCAAACGGTCCTGCGAAGGATCCAGGCATCGTCGCGCCCAGGGATCGTAGCGCGGGGGGTTGTCCCCATAGGAGTGGGCACCTTTTGGGCTGAGGCCAGTAGTTTCAAGGGCTGCGGGCCGATAGCGGCTCGCAGCGTGCGACGGGTCGTTTCCCTTGTCCGGCCGCGCAAAACCAACCTCCGCGACGGAGATCCTGCCCACTCCTATGGGGCTTCCCCCACCCCCCCACGAGAGCAGTACCCCGCGCGCAAAACTCTGAGGGGCACACGGGAGGGGGTAGACGTGAGTCCACGAGTTCGAGCCTGGACCTTCACCCGCTGGGTGAGGGTTCCAAGCTCGGCCTGACGAATTTGGGGTAGAATGGCAAACTCGGACGCCGGGGCGCAAGGAGAACGTCGACCAGGTCTGGCTGAAGATGAGAAGATGAATGGAGGTCCCTTATGCGCGGACCGCGGCAGTGGCTCCGATGATGGCCGCCCAGTTGGACGGAGGGAGCGCGCGCGCCAGCGACGCCGTGCGCTCAGCGGTGCGCGCGGCGCTGGTCTACGCTGACCTGTTCGATTACCCACTGCGAGCGGAGGAGGTCCGACGCTTCCTGCCCGGCTGCCCTGCGACAGGATCGGAGGTGGGGGCGGCGCTGGCCGACTGGCCGTCACGGCTGGGGCTGCACTTCCTACCTGGGCGCGAGCACCTGGTGGAGCTGCGCCTCGCGCGGGCGCAGTGGGCGGCAGCCACCTTGCCGGAGGCCCGTCGCTACGGCCGCCTGCTCTGGTCGCTGCCCTTCGTGGAGATGGTTGGCCTCACCGGCTCACTCGCCGTGCGCAACGCGGACCCGGGCGAGGACCTCGACTTCATGCTCGTCACCCGGCCGGGGCGGCTGTGGACCGTGCGCGCCCTGACTATCGGCGTGGTCCGCCTGGCGCGCCTGCGTGGCGTGTGCCTCTGCCCGAACTACCTGTTGGCCAGTCGCGCTCTCGCGCTGCGGCAGCGCAGCCTGTTCGTGGCCCATGAGCTCGCCCAGCTCGTCCCGCTGCACGGCTTCGCAGCCTACCGCGCGCTGCTGGCGGCGAACCCCTGGGCGCTCGAGCTGCTGCCGAACGCCGAGCCCTACCCCGCGTCGGCAGTGGACGACTGCCTGGCAGGCGCGCGGCGCAGCGTTCGCCTGCTGGCCGAGCGCTGTCTGGCCGCGGAGGTGGGCAACCGCTTCGAGGCCTGGGAGGCGGGGCGGAAGATCGCCCGCTTCCGCGCCGAGGCCGGCCAGGACACAGAGCTCGCCTTCAGCCCGGACGAGTGCAAGGGACACTTCGAGCGCCACGGCCGACGGATCATGGCCACCTACGCCGACCACCTGGCCGCGGCAGGCGCGACCGCATGGGGCGCCGCTGATGGGTAGCGAGGTCCTGCTCTGCAACCCGCTGGCCATCGCCCGCGACCCGGTCGAGCAACGCCTGATGGAGCCGTACTTCCCGCTGGGCCTGCTGTACCTCGCCGCGGTGCTGCGCCAGGCCGACTTTGGCGTGTCCATCTTCGACGGCGCCTTCACCCGGGACTTCGGAGCGTTCGAGCGCGCCCTGGCGGAGCGCGAGCCGCGGGTGGTGGGCCTCTCGGTCCTCAACACCACGCGCTCCAGCGCCCGCGAGCACGCGGCTCGAGCCCGCGCCTCGGGGGCGCTGGTCGTGCTGGGCGGGCCGGACCCCACAGCGCAGCCGGAGCGGTACTTCTCCGATCCCGCGTGGCAGGGACTCGTGGACGTCGTGGCGCTCGGGGAGGCCGAGGAGACGATCGTCGAGCTGTGCCACGCCCTGCTGCGTGACGGTAGGGCAGCCAATCCGTCCGACCTCGGCCACGTGCGCGGCCTGGCCCTGCTCGATAGCCAGGGCTCGCTCGTGCGCACGGTCCCGCGGCCGTTCATCGCCGACCTGGACCGGCTGCCGGAGCCGGCCCGCGACCTGGTGGACCTGGACCCGTACCAGGACGCCTGGCGCGCCAGGCGGGGCTACTCCTCCCTGTCGCTCCTGACGGCGCGGGGCTGCCCGTTCCACTGCGCCTGGTGCGCCAAGCCGGTCTTCGGGCGCAGGTTCCGCCAGCGCTCACCGGCGCGCGTGGCGGCCGAGATGCGCCACCTGCGCGACGCCTATCATCCCGACCAGCTCCGCATCGTGGACGATACCCTGCCCATCAACCGCCGCTGGCTGGCCCAATGGCGCGACGAGGTCGTCCGCCAGGATGCCGCCATCCCCTTCGAGTGCCTGTCGCGCGTCGACCTCGTCGACGAGGGCGTGCTACGCGACCTCAAAGCGGCCGGCTGCCGCAAGATCTCCTTCGGTGCCGAGTCCGGCTCCCAGAAAGTGCTGGACGCCATGGGCAAAGGCATCAGCGTCGAGCAGACCATCGCCGCCGCCGACCTCATGAAGAAACTGGGCCTGGAAACCTACTTCTTCGTCATGGTCGGCTACCCCGGCGAGGAGCTGGAGGACATCCAGGCCACGCTCCGCCTGCTCGAGCGGACGCTGCCGGACGAGTTCAGCTCGACCATCGCCTATCCCTTGCCCGGGACGGAGTTCTACGAGCAGGTGCGCGATCGCCTCCTCCAGGACCGCGACTGGAAGTACAGCGCCGAGAACACCCTCCTGTTCCAGCGTGACCGCTACAGCACGCGCTTCTACCGCTGGGTCCAACGCTGGTTCCAGAAGGAGGTGGCCCTGGCGCGGCTGCGGGCGCGTGGCCGCGCCGTCTCCCCCGCTGGCCTGCGCCTGGCCGCTGAGGCTGCGGTCTCACACCTGGCCGTCTCAGCCCTGGCCACGTGGGCCAGGTCGGCCACACCGTTCGTACCGGCCCGGAGCGCCTGACGTGGACGGGGCACACGTACGCGAGGCGGCCAGGCGGGCGTATGACGCGGTCGCGCCCGGGTACGAGCAAGCCTACGGCTCCGACCACCATCGGCTGATGGCCTGGTATCGGCGCGAGAACCTGCACCTCCTGGAGCGTGTGTTCCCGCCCGGCGCGCACCTGCTGGAACTGGGCTGCGGCGCCGGGGAGGAGGCCTGCTGGCTGGCCGAGCGCGGGCGTGTGGTCACGTCCGTGGATGTGTCGCCGGCCATGATCGAGCTGCTGCGCGCCCGCGCTGCGCGCCTCGGCGTGGGCGCGCAGGTGCGCGGATTGGTGGCGGCCGCCGGAGAGCTGGCCAGCACCGCGGAGTTGGCCGATCAGCGCTTTGACGGCGCCTTCTCCAGCTTCGGTGCCCTCAACACCGAGCCGGACCTGCCAGCCGTGGCCCGGGCGCTGGCCGGCTTGCTGGGCGCTGGCGCGCCGGCAGCCATCTCGGTCGTGAACCGCTGGTGCGCCTGGGAGATCGGCTGGGGCCTGCTCCACGGCCAGGCGCGCTTCGCCACCCGGCGCCTCGAGCCTGGCTGGCAGACGACGCGCATCGGCCCCTCGGCCTCCGGCCAGCAGGCGGTGGTGAGCATGCGCGCCTGCAGCGCGTCCGAGCTGAGCAGCGCGTTCGCACCCTGGTTTGCGACCGAACGGGTGGAGGGAGTCGGCGTGGCCCTGCCCCCGACCTACCTGGAGGTCGCCTTCGCCCGCTGGGCTCGGCTTACGCCCGCGCTGGAGGCGCTGGAGCGGCGGCTCGCGCCGCGCTGGCCGTTTCGCTCGCTGGGCGACCACGTTCGCCTGGTGCTGCGACGGAGGCCCTAGCCGTGCTGGTGCTGTACAACCCGCGCAGCGATCCACGCTACCGCCGCCTGCCGCTCTCGCTGCTCGCCCTCGGCGCAGTGCTCGAAGGCCGATACGCCTACCAGGTCGTGGACGGCAACGTGGACCCCGATCCAGTCGGGCGCATGCTGGCCGCCCGGCCGGACGCGGTGGGGGTGACGGTCATGCCCGGCCCCCAGCTTCGCCAGGCGGTCCAGGACTGCCGCGCGCTGCGGCAACGGCGGCCCGACCTGCCCATCCTGTGGGGCGGATACTTCCCCTCCGAGCACCCGGAGGTGTGCCTGACCTCGGGCCTGGTCGACGTGGTGGCGCTGGGCCACGCGGAGGCTACCCTGCCGCCGCTGCTCGACGACCTGGCGGCCGGGCGGCGTCCAGGCGGGGACCTGCTCGGGCTGGCCCTCATGGAGGACGGGCGACCCAGGCGCGGCGCCCTGCCGCCGCTGCCCGATCCCGACGCGCTCCCGAGGCTGCCCTACCACCGCGTGCGGCTCGCGGACCACGTCAGCCCGAGCCGTATCGGCCGGCGTACGCTCAACCACCACTCCAGCTACGGCTGCCCCTTCCAGTGCAACTTCTGCAGCGTGGCCCACCTCAGCCGCGCCCGCTGGCGGCCCGAGTCCGCCGCGCGGGTAGTGGAGACGGTGCGCTCCCTGGCGCACGAGGCGGCGATCGACTCCCTGGAGTTCCACGACAACAACTTCTTCACCTCCGAGG
The DNA here is from genome assembly GCA_016210245.1 of Chloroflexota bacterium. Taxonomy (GTDB): domain Bacteria; phylum Chloroflexota; class UBA6077; order UBA6077; family JACQUR01; genus JACQUR01. The sequence continues at coordinate 1,880 of JACQUR010000073.1, read as the reverse complement.
CGCGCGTGCGGGAGATCGCCGAGGGGCTGGCGCCGCTCGGCCTGGCCTGGTGGGGTGAGGGGCGGGTGGACACGCTGCTCCAGTACGACGAGCTCACCTGGCGCGCCATGGCGGCCTCCGGCTGCCGCATGGTGTTCATGGGCGCCGAGTCGGGCTCGGCCGAGGCGCTGGCGCGCATGGACAAGGGCGGCTCCCTGCGCCCGGAGATGGCCGAGGCGCTGGCCGCGCGCTGCGCCCAGTGGGGGATCGTGCCCGAGTTCTCGTTCGTGCTCGGCTGCCCGCCGGACCCCGAGCAGGACCTCGCCCTGACGTTCGAGCTGGTCCGCCGGGTGAAGCAGCGCAACCCGCGGGCCGAGATCATCCTCTACCTCTACACTCCCGTGCCGATGCCCGGCCTGTTCGATGCGGCCGTGGCGGCCGGCTTCCGCTATCCCGAAACCCTGGACGAGTGGGCCTTTGGAAGCTGGTCGGACTTCTCGCTCCGCCGCCACCCGCGCACGCCCTGGCTGCAGGAGCGGCAGCGCCGGCTGGTCCGAGACTTCGAGGCGGTGCTGCACGCGCGCTACCCGTCGGTGAGCGCCACGCGGCTGAGCCGCGCGTGGCGGGCCGTGCTCCCCTTCGCGGCCGGGCTGCGCTATCGGCTGCGGCTGTACGACGAGCCGCTCGAGCTGCGGCTGCTGCTGCGCCTGGCCCGCTACTGGGACCCGGCCCGGCGCGGCCCGGTGGCGGCCTCCGCCCCGGCCGGGGTCGGCCCGGAGCGTTGCGTGGCCGGGATCGCGCTGTGAGCACCGCCCGGGCTGGCGGCTGGCACGTCGCACGGCAGGCGCGACGCTGGGCCGGGCACGCCCTCGGCCAGGTCGTGCGCCGGCTGGCGCGGCTGCGGTTCGAGCTGCTCCATCGGCGCACCTATGGCCGCCGCCACCTGGCCCGCGTCGCCGGCCTGGAGCTGATGGTTGAGGCGGGCGTCTTCCCGCCAGCCCTGTTCGGCAGCTCGGCCCTGCTGGCCGGATACCTGGCCGAGGTGCCGCTGGCCGGCGCCCGCCGCGCGCTGGACCTGGGCACCGGGTGCGGCCTGTGCGCCCTGGCGCTCGCCCGGCGCGGCCTGGCGGTCGTGGCCACAGACATCAACCCCCGCGCCCTGGCCTGCGCGCGGGAGAACGCGGCCCGGCTCGGCCTCGGCGCCAGGGTGGCCTTCCGCCTCGGCTCCGTCTTCGAGCCGGTGGCGGGAGAGCGGTTCGACCTCATCTGCTCCAACCCCCCGTTCTATCGCGGCCAGCCGGCCGACCCGCTGGACGCGGCCTGGCGCTCGCCGGACTTCCTGGACCAGCTCGCTGTGGGCCTGGGCGCCCACCTGGCGCCGGGCGGGCGCGCGTACCTGGTCCTCTCCTCCGACCTCGGACTGCCCGCCTACCGGCAACAACTGGCCAGCGCCAACCTGGGTATGCGAGAGGTCAAGCGCACGGGGCTGGTCGGAGAGCGCCTGGTGGTGTGGGAGGTGGCCCGGCGGTGAGGGGCATGCCGGCGACGGGCGGCGCGGTGGTGCTGGCGGAGGCGGCGTTCCTGCTTGCCGCCCGGGTGGCGGCCGCGGCGGGCTCGCTGCTCCTGGCCGCGGTGGCGGCGCGCGTGCTCGCTCCGGCCGAGGTCGGGGCGCTGTTCTACGTCCTGGCCGCCGCCTGGCTAGCCGCCGCCCTGGCCGACCTCGGCCAGCAAACGGTGCTCCTGCCGGAGTTGGTGGCGGCGCGGCGAGCGGTTTCGGGTGACTCGGTGGGGCGGGCGTCGCCGGTGGGGCGGGCGTCCCTGCCCGCCCGTGCGACCCGGTGGCGCGAACGGGCGGGCAGAGACGCCCGCCCCACCAGCAGAGACGCCCGCCCCACCAGCAG
>JACQUR010000070.1 GCA_016210245.1 Chloroflexota bacterium | reverse complement strand
TCTGAGTAGAGTGCAGATTTGAGATTTGAGAGTGCAGATTTGAGAGTGCAGATTGAAATCTGCACTCTGCACTCTCCAATCTCCAATCTCAAATCTGCACTCCCCCAGTCTCTAGGGAAGGAGTGGGTATACGTGGCAAATCTCTCGCGCAAAGCGGCCATCGTAGGTGTTGCCGAAACGGCACAGATGGGCAAGAAGGTGGAGAACGCCAACAGCGTGGCCCTGATGGCGGAAGCCGCCAGGAAGGCGATCCAGGACGCCGGACTCACCAATCGCGATGTGGACGGGGTCCTGGTCCAGAGCGGCGGGAGCGGCCCGGCGCTCAACCTGAGCGTCGTCGTGGCCGAGTACCTGGGCATCCAAACCGCCTTCGCCGGTACGCTGGGCATCGGCGGCGCAAGCGCCGTGGGCGCTATCGGGACCGCGGCCGCCGCGCTCGCGGCGGGGCTGTGCCACACTGTGGTCTTCACCCACGCTCGGGGCACGGGCGCGCCGGTGGGCACGGGCGATCCCCGCCGACGGAGCGAGGCGGTGGCCCGGACGGCCTCGCTCACCCATCCCCAGTTCGAGCACCCCTACGGACCGCTGCTGCCCACCCTGTACGCCTGGGTGGCTGCCCGACACATGCATGAGTACGGCACCACCATGGAGCAACTGGCCGCGATCGCGGTCGTCACGCGCCGCCACGCCAACCTCACCGAGCGAGCGCAGCAGCGGGGCGAGATCACGATCCAGCAGGTGCTCAACTCGCGCATGATCACCTGGCCGCTGCACCTGCTCGACTGCTCTCTGATCTCCGAGGGGGGCGCGGCCTACGTCATCACCAGCGCCGAGCGCGCGCAGGACCTGCGCTGGCGGCCGACCTGGATCCTCGGGGTGGGCCAGGGCCACACCCACGAGTTCATGACCCAGGCGCCGAACCTGACCAGCTTCGGCCAGGTGGAGGCAGGGCGGCGGGCCTTCGGGATGGCCGGCGTGCAGCGCTCGGACATCGACGTGGCTGAGATCTACGATAGCTTCACCATCACCGTCCTGGTGGACATGGAGGACCTGGGGTTCTGTGCCAAAGGGGAGGGCGGCGCGTTCGTCGGAGACGGCGCGCGCATCGACCTGGGCGGACAGCTCCCCGTCAACACCCATGGCGGGCTGCTGTCCTACGCGCACATCGACGGACCCATCCACGTGGTTGAAGCCGTGCGCCAGCTCCGCGGCGGGTGCGGCGCTCGCCAGGTGGAGGGCGCCCGCCTGGCGCTGGTCAGCGGCAGCGGCGGCTTCATGTCCACCAAGAGCTGTGCCATCCTGGGGAGGGACTGACGTGTCTGAGTACCAGAAGCCCATACCCGAGCCAGATTTCGACAGCCTCCGCTTCTGGGAGGAGTGCCGGAACCACCATCTTGTCCTGCAACGCTGCGGCCAGTGCCAGCGGTTCCGCTACTTCCCGCGTGCGATCTGCCCCACCTGCATGTCCGACCAGTACGAGTGGGAGCCGGTGAGCGGGCGGGGCAGCGTGTACACCTACTCGGTAGTCGAGCGCCCGCCCAGTCCCGAGTTCGCCGCCGACGTGCCCTACGTCGTGGCGCTGGTCGAGCTGGCGGAGGGCCCGCGCATGACCAGCAACGTGGTGGGCTGCTCGCCCCGCGAGGTCCGCATCGGCATGCCCGTCGAGGTGACCTTCGACGACGTGACCCCCTACTGCACTTTGCCCAGGTTCCGTCCCCTGGCTGAAGGAGGGCGTTGATGCCGCAACCCGTCATGCCCGACGACGTCATCGAGGCCATCCGTGCCAGCATTGGCAAAGAGATGGAGCCGAAGGTCAACGACGAGGTGGAGAAGGGGCTGATCCGCCGGTTGTACGAGGCGGTCGGCGCGCCCGCTCCGGAAGGGGACGATGCCCTGGTCGCGCCTATCTCCATCCTGTTCACGCTGCGCGGCGCGGGCGTGCGCTACCCGACTATGTACCGCAACGTGGCCGGCGGGACCGAGTGGGAGTACTTCCGGCCGATCCGGGTGGGCGACCAGATCACCGCCACCAGCAAGATCGCCGAGGTCTACCAACGCGAGAGCCGTTCGCTGGGGCGGATGACCTTCATCATTGTGGAGACCAACCACGTGAACCAGCGGGGCGAGCACGTGGCCCGCACCCGAAGCACGGGCATCTACTATTGAGCCGAGTCGGCAGTCGGCAGGCGGCAGGCGGCAGAAGGCAGGCGGCAGTGAACTCCGTGCATCTCACTCGGTGGCACAGGCGGCTCGCCTGCGCCACCGGTTGGGGGGGACACACTCTCATGAGAGGCGCAAGGCTGCACCTTACTGCCTACTGCCTACTGCCTACTGCCTACTGTCTACTGTCAAGGAGGAGAGGGGACGCTATGTCGCATGCGTGGGACGAGATCCAGGTTGGGGACGAGATGAAGCCACTGGAGTGGCAGCCGAGCAGCCAGCAGTTGGTCAAGTGGGCAGGCGCCTCGGGCGACTACCACCAGATCCACTACGACAAGGACTACGCGCTCGCCCAGGGGCTGCCCGGCACCATCGTCCATGGCCCGCTCAAGACCGCCATGCTGGGCGAGTACGCCCGCCAGTGGGCGGGGCCTGGTGCCTGGGTGCGCCGCGTGAGCGCCAGCTACCGGGGTATGGACCAGCCGGGCGAGCAGTTGGTGGTCCGCGGCCGCGTGGCCAGGAAGTACGAAGAGCACGGCGAACGGCTGATCGACTGCGAGGTCTGGGTAGCGAAGGGCGACCAGAAGACGACCACGGGCGAGACCACCGTGGTGCTCGGTCGCGTGCCCGACGCCGCCGCTTCAGCCTGAGGGAAGCGCAATGGCTACTTCGCCGGTTGAACTGCCGACCCAGGCCAGCATTCCAGACGATCCAGCAGTGCTGCGCTGGATGTACCGCCACCTGGTGCTCATCCGCACCTTCGAGGAGCGCGTAGTCAGCCTGCGCCAGTCCGGCGTGTTGCAAGGTAGCACCCACCTGTACGTGGGACAGGAGGCGGTGGCGGTTGGCGTCTGCGGACGCCTGGAGCGCGACGACTACGTGGCCAGCACCCATCGGGGCCACGGCCACTGCATCGCCAAGGGGGTGGACGTGAGTCGCATGATGGCCGAGTTGTACGGGCGGGCCACGGGCACGAACCGGGGCAAGGGCGGCTCCATGCACATCGCGGACACGTCGGTGGGGATGCTGGGCGCGACGGGCATCGTGGGCAGCGGAACTCCCGTTGCACTCGGCGCAGCGTTGTCCGCCAAGCTTCGCCGCACGCAGCAGGTGGCGGTCGCGTTCTTCGGAGATGGCGCCATGGGGCAGGGGATCGTCTACGAGTGCCTGAACATGGCGGCCATCTGGCAACTGCCGCTGATCTTCGTGTGCGAGAACAACCGCTACGCCGAGTCTACCCCGGTCGAATACGCCTTGAGCACCAGAGATCTCGCGACCCGTGCCGGTCCCTTCAACGTGCCGTTCGCCATCATCGATGGCCAGGATGTGTTCGCCGTCTACGCTGCTGCGGACGCGGCGGTAGAGCGGGCGCGGCACGGCGGCGGGCCCACCTTCATCGAGTGCAAGACCTACCGCTACTACGGCCACTTCTTTGGCGACGACCCTTTGCGCTACCGAACGCGCGAGGAGGAGGAACACTACCGCGGGCGCGATTGCATTCGCCGCTTCGAGCAGGCTGTGGCCGGCCAGGGCCTGCTGGCGCAGGCGGAGTTGGAGCGCATCGGCGCGGAGGTGCGCGAGACGGTGGAGCAGGCAGTCCGCTTCGCCGAGGCGAGCCCGCTGCCCGACCCGGGCGAGGTGGACACGGACGTGTACACCCCCCAGAGGCTGGAGGTCTGAGGTGGCAGGTCGACAGCTTCAGTTCAGCCGAGCCGAGAACGAGGCCCTGCGCCAGGAGATGGAGCGCGACGCACGGGTGTTCATCATGGGCGAGGACGTGGCCGGCGGAGCCGGCCGCGCCGCCCTGGGCATCATCGACGCCTGGGGCGGCCCGATGGGCGCCACCAAGGGACTGATCCAGCAGTTCGGGGCGGAACGCGTGATCGACACCCCAATCTGTGAGATGAGCTTCATTGGGGCCGGGGTGGGCGCGGCGCTCACCGGCATGCGCCCGGTGGTCGAGCTGCTGTTCGTGAACTTCGTCGGGGTGGCCCTGGACGCGATCATGAACCAGGCGGCCTACCTGCGCTACATGCTGGGTGGCCAGGTGAGCGTGCCGCTGGTGGTCAAGACCGCCATCGGCGCGGTTGGCATGGCGCCGCCCAATGGCGGCGGCTCGGCGGCCCAGCACTCTGGGAGCATCTACTCCATCTTCGCGCACATCCCAGGCCTCAAGTGCGTGGTGCCCTCGGACGCGTATACTGCTAAGGGGTTGCTCACCGCTGCCATCCGCGACGACGATCCGGTGGTGTACTGCACTCACCGTCGCTTGCTCACCACCTCGTGCGAGGTGCCGCAGGAGCCCTACGCCCTTCCCATCGGCAAGGCACGGACGGTGCGGAGGGGGCGCGACGTCACCCTGGTGGGCATCGGACGGATGACCGGGGTGTGCCTGGAGGCGGCGGACCAGTTGGCCGGCGAGGGGCTCCAGACCGAGGTGGTGGACCTGTTGAGCGTGTCGCCGCTCGACGAGGACACGGTGCTGGAGGCGGTGCGGCGCACCAGGCGCCTGGTGGTCGTGGACGAGGACGAGCCACGGTGCAGCGTCGCCAGGGACGTGGCCGCGCTGGTCGCCGATCGGGCGATCGACTACCTGGATGCGCCGGTCAAGACGGTCACGGGCGCCCACGCGCCCGTTCCGTTCAGCGGCGTGTTGGAGGTTGCCTTCGTACCCACGCCGGAGCGGGTGGTCGCGGCCGTGCATGCGGCCATGCGGGACGAGGGACGCTGATGGCCATCGATCTCAAGATGCCGCTTCTGGGCGACATCATGCAGGAGGGAACGCTGGTCGAGTGGCTGCGCGGCCAGGGCGAGCGGGTGGCGCCGGGGGAGCCGATCTACCGCGTCGAGGCCGACAAGGTCAGCCTGGACGTCGCAGCGCCGGCCGCAGGCGTGCTCCAGCAGCTCGCTCGAGCCGGCGAGGTGGTGCCGGTTGGGGGCCTGGTCGGGCGCCTCGTCACTGAGGCCGAGGCCCCAACCGAGACCTCCCCCGCTCCTCCGGAACCGGTCGAAGGACGAGCGGGGAACGGCGCAGCCCTGGCGCTCTCGAGCGAGATCCGGGCGACGCCAGCCGCGCGCCGACTGGCGCGGGAGTTGGGCGTGGCTCTGGGGGACGTGGCCGTGGCGCAGGGCGGTGGACGCATCTACGAGGAGCACGTGCGTGCCTTCAGCGTCGCCCACGCCGCCACGCCCGCCCCGGTGGCCCCCACCCCCGCTCATCCTGAGCCTGTCGAAGGACTCCCCGTCCCCGTGTCCCCCCGTCCCCCCGTCCCTGTGTCTCCCCCGAGGC
>JACQUR010000069.1 GCA_016210245.1 Chloroflexota bacterium | reverse complement strand
TATTTGAGATTTGAGAGTGCAGATTTGAAATCTGCACTCTCAAATCTCAAATCTGCACTCCTCCCTCACCGGGTACGCCATGAGCGCAGAGCTTCCCAGCTACCGAGAGGCCGACGTGGTGCTGCGGGATGGCTCCACGGTCCATGTCCGGCCGGTCCGCCCCGACGACGAGCCCGGTCTGCTCGCCTTCTTGCGCGCGCTGTCCGAGCCATCGCGCAGCTTGCGCTTCTTCTCCCCGGCGGTCAACCTGGTGGCCGAGGCCCAGCGGGAGAGCCAGGTCGACCCCACGCGCAGCTTCGGACTCGTGGCCACGGCCGGCCCCGAGGGCCGCGTCGTCGGCCATGCTTCCTACGAGATCCTCACCCACGATCGGGCCGAGGTTGCCTTCGCCATCGCGGACGAGTACCAGGGCCGGGGGATGGGCACGATCCTGCTCGGACACCTGGCCGAGGTCGCGGCCTCGAGCGGCATCCAGGTGTTCGAGGCCTGGGTGCTGCCGACCAATTACCAGATGCTCGACGTGTTCCGCAAGTCAGGGTTCCGGGTCGAGGTGCGCACCCTGCCCGATGCGCTCCTGGTGACGTTCCCTACCTCGCTCACCGAGGAGGCGATCGAGCGCTTCGATCGGCGGGAGCAAATCGCCGCGGTCAACGCGCTGCAGGCCTTCCTCAGCCCGCGCTCGATCGCGGTCATCGGCGCCTCGCGCCAGCGCGGCACGGTGGGCGGCGAGGTTTTCCACAACCTCCTGGCCGGCGAGTTCGCCGGGCCGGTGTATCCGGTGAACCCGGCGGCCGAGGTGGTCCAGTCGGTGTCCGCCTATCCGACCGTGGAGGCGATCCCTGGCCCCATCGACCTGGCCGTGGTCGCCGTGCCGGCGGCGCAGGTGCCCCAGGTAGCCGAGCAGTGCGGACGCAAGGGGGTCCGGGCCCTGCTGGTGCTGTCGGCCGGCTTCAGCGAGATCGGCGAGCCCGGGCGGGCGCGCCAGGCTGAGTTGGTGCGGGTGTGCCGCGCGGCCGGGATGCGGCTCATCGGTCCGAACTGCCTTGGGGTCGCCAATACCGACCCGGCCGTGCGCCTCAACGCCACCTTTGGTCCCCACGTTCCCCTGCCGGGGCGCATCGGGTTCGCCTCGCAGAGCGGGGCGCTCGGCCTGGCGGCCATCGACTATGCCGGCGCGCGCGGGCTCGGCCTGTCCAGCTTCGTCTCGCTGGGCAATAAGGCCGACCTGTCGGGCAACGACCTGCTCAACTACTGGGAATCCGATCCCAGGACCGATGTGATCCTGCTCTACCTCGAGTCGCTGGGCAACCCGCGCAAGTTCTCGCGCCTGGCCCGTCGGGTTGGTCGGCACAAGCCCATCGCGGTCGTGAAGAGCGGTCGCTCGGCCGCCGGCGCCCGGGCGACCGCCTCGCACACGGGGGCGCTGCTGGCCGCCTCGGACGTCACCGTGGATGCGCTCTTCCGCCAGGCCGGCGTGATCCGCACCGACACGCTCGACCAGCTCTTCGACGTGGCCTCGCTCCTCGCCTACCAGCCGCTCCCCGGAGGCCGCCGGGTGGGCATCGTCACCAACGTGGGCGGCCCGGCCATCCTGTGCGTCGACGCCTGTGTGGCCGAGGGCCTGGAGGTCCCCGTGCTGGCCGAGGCAACCCAGGCGCGCCTGCGCCAGCTCCTCCCGGCGGAGGCCAGCGTGGCCAACCCGGTCGACATGCTCGCCCCCGCGACCGCCGAGCAGTACCGCCGGGCCATCGGCCTGGTCGCGGCCGACCCGAACGTCGACGCCGTGATCGCCCTCTTCATCCCGCCCCTGGCCACCTGCGGGGGCGACGTGGCCAGCGCGATCGCGGATGCCGCGCGCGCGCTGGAGCGCCCCACGCCGCTGCTAGCGGTGTTCATGTGGTCTCAGGGCGGTCCTGAGGAGTTGAAGACGCCCGAGGTATGCATCCCGTCCTACGCCTTCCCGGAATCGGCGGCCCTCGCCCTGGCCCACGCCGTCCGCCACAGCGTCTGGCGCCAGCGACCGTTCGTGCCTCCGCCTCGCCTGGAGGGTCTGCGGCGCGACGAGGCCGCGGCCCTGGTGGCCGAGGCGCTCGGGCGCGGTGCGGGGTGGCTCGAGCCCGCCGAGGTGGCCAGGCTGCTCGCGTGCTATGGGCTGCCCCTGGTCGAGCAGCGGACCGTGGCCACGCCCGAGGAGGCCGGAGCCGCGGCCGAGGCGCTCGGGGGCGAGGTGGCGCTGAAGGCGATCGCGCCCGGGCTCGTCCACAAGACCGAGGCCGGCGCGGTGCGCCTGCGCCTGCACGGGAGCGAGGCGGTCTGCCAGGCCGCACAGGAGATGGCGGCCCGGCTGGCGGCGGCCGGGCGCCCGCCGACCGCCTTCCTGGTCCAGCCGATGGTCCCGCAAGGGGTGGAGCTGCTGGTGGGCATCGTCCACGACCCCCAGTTCGGGCCCGTGCTGGCCTGTGGCGCCGGCGGCGTGCTCGCGGAGTTGCTCAAGGACATGGCGGTGCGCCTCACGCCGCTCGGCCGGGAGGCGGCCCGCGAGATGCTGCGCGAGCTGAACACCTATCCGCTGCTCGAAGGCTACCGAGGCGGGCCGGCGCGCGACGTACCTGCGCTGGAGGAGGTGCTGGTGCGGGTGAGCGCCCTGGCCGAGGACCTGCCCCAGATAGCCGAGCTCGACTGCAACCCCGTGCTGGCGCTGGAGCGGGGTGCGGCGATCGTCGACGCGCGCGTCCGAGTGGAGCCGGCCAGACCGCCGCTGCCGCTCGGGGCGCGCTCGTGAGGGTACACAAAGGAGCAAGAAGTGACGTTCGCAACGATACTGGTCCCCCTTGACGGCTCGCCTCTGGCCGAGCGGGCAATCCCCTTCGCCAGGGGGCTCGCCCTCGCGGCCAGGGGGCGGCTCGTCCTGCTGCGGGTGACTTCGATCATGACGGAGTCCAAACTCGAGGCCAGGGCGTACCTCGACGCGATCGCCGACCGGGCGCGGACGAACGAGATCGCGGTCGAGGCGGAGATCTCCGTCGCGGCCGAGGAGGAGGTGGCCCAGGCGATCGGTCGCGCCGTGCGCGAGCAGCAAGCCGGCCTGATCGCGATGTCGACCCACGGCCGCTCCGGCCTCGGCCGCTGGATCTACGGCAGTGTCGCCGACCAGGTGCTGCGGAGCGCCAACGTGCCCGTGCTGCTCGTCCCCGCCGCGTGCCAGGCGGGCTGGCCTGGCGACCGCGTCCGCCGCATCCTGCTCCCGCTCGACGGCTCCGACCTCGCCACAGAGGCGCTTGGCCCGGCGGGCGAGTTGGCCGACCTGTTTGGCGCCGAGCTGCTCCTGCTCCAGTCCGTCGAACTGCCCAGTTACACGTACGTCGGCCCATTCCCCTACCCCCCGTTCGATCTCGATGCGGTCCTGGCCGCGGCCCAGGAGTACCTCGAGACCGTCGCCGCCGACCTCCGCGCCCACGGCCGGACGGTGGCCGTGCGGACCGCGGCCGGCAATCCGGCGTTCATAGTCGCCGATACGGCCCGCGAGCAGGGCGCCGAGGTGATTGCCATGGCCACCCATGGGCGCACGGGCCTGGCCCGCCTGGTGATGGGCAGCGTGGCCACCGGGACCGTCCAGCGCGCCAGTGTGCCCCTGCTGCTGGTGCATCCCACCGCGCTCGATCGGGCCGAGTCGTCCATAGCCGCACAGGACGCCCGTCCTGCCGAACGCTGAGCGTTTTCACCCATCGGGACAGGCCCCAGTGTCTCGTTTGTAGGCGGGGACGGGCGACAATCCCGCCCTATCCGAGCCGCGACCGTGTGGGAGCGCGGTCCCCGGGCTCCGCGCTCCCACAAGGTCGCGGCGCGGATGCCACCTCACACTTGACGGGGCAC
>JACQUR010000061.1 GCA_016210245.1 Chloroflexota bacterium | reverse complement strand
GTTCATAGTCCGCTCGTGAACGGTCGACTGTGAACTGTGGACTGTCGACTGTCGACTCAGCAGGATCACCTGTGTGGAGGCATTGCTATGGAAGAACGTCCGCCTGCGCGTGTCGAGCGCGACTCGATGGGGCCGCTGGAGGTGCCAGCAGGCGCCTACTACGGTGCCTCGACGCGCCGCGCCGAGCTGAACTTTCCTATCAGCAACCTGCGTTTCCCGCGCCAGTTCATCCGGGCGCTCGGCCTGATCAAGCTGGCCGCGGCGGAGGTCAACCGCGACCTCGGCCTGCTGGACCCGAAGCTGGCCGGCGCCATCATCCAGGCTGCTCAGGAAGTGGTCGATGGCAAGTTCGATGACCAGTTCGTGATCGACATCTGCCAGACCGGCTCGGGCACGTCTACCAACATGAACGCCAACGAGGTCATCGCCAACCGGGCAACGCAGCTCCTGGGCGGCAAGTTTGGCTCGCGCCTGGTCCACCCGAACGACCACGTCAACATCTGCCAATCGTCCAACGACGTGATCCCCGCGGCGATCCACCTGGCCGCGCTGATGGGCATCCAGGACAAGCTGGCGCCGGCCCTGGAGGAGTTGCGCGCCGCCCTGGCCGAGAAGGCGGAGGAGCTCTGGCCGATCATCAAGACCGGCCGCACCCACCTCCAGGATGCAACTCCCATCCGCCTGGGCCAGGAGTTCCTGGGCTACGCCGGCCAGGTCGAGCGCGGCCTGGGCCGCATGCGCCACACCCAGGAGGAGCTATCCGAGGTGGCGCTGGGCGGGACCGCCGTGGGCACGGGCATCAACGCCCACCCGGAGTTCGCCCGCCGCGCGTGTGCGCGCCTGTCGGAGCTGGCCGGGGTCTCCATCCGCGAGACCTCCAACCACTTCCAGGCTCAGAACAACCTGAACGCGGTGGCCGAGGCCAGCGGTAGCCTGCGCACCCTCGCGCTCAGCCTGTTCAAGATCTGCAACGACCTGCGCTGGATAGCCTCCGGCCCTCGGGCCGGGCTGCAGGAGATCGAGCTGCCCGCCGTCCAGCCCGGCTCATCGATCATGCCCGGCAAGATCAACCCGGTCATTCCCGAGTCAACCGTCCAGGTTGCGGCCCAGGTGATCGGCAACGACGCCACCATCGCCCTCGCCGACCAGGCGGGCAGCACCTTCGAGCTGAACATGATGCTGCCGGTGGCCGCCTACAACCTGCTCCAGAGCATCGACCTGTTGGCCAGCGCCTCGGCCAACCTGGCCCGGCAGGCGATCAAGGGGCTCAAGGCTACCGAGCAGGGGCCGCGCATGATCGAGCAGGGGCTGATGCTGGCCACCGCGCTGGCGCCGGTGATCGGCTACGACGCCGCCGCGGAGCTGGCCAAGGACGCCTACAAGACCGGGCGGACGATCCGCGAGCTAGCGCGGGAGCGGACCAGGCTGTCCGAGGCCGAGCTGCAGCGTCTCCTCGATCCCAGCGCCATGACCGAGCCCGGGCTCACCGGGGGGCCCGGCGGGGGCTGATCGTTCGTGGCGAGGGGCGAGTGGCCTTTCGCTGGCCCCTCGCCCCTCGCCCGGGTGCGGGTCACGTTTTCGCGCGGAGCGCCGTCCTGTCTGGGAGCGCAGGCAGGCCGGCGCTCCCGGCGAGGTCGGCGCTCCCAGACCTGGCCTGTGCCACCTCCCACGCAAAACCATAACCCGCACCCCCCTCGCCCTGGGTGGTTGTGCTGTCTCTCACTCACCCGCTATTCTCGACAGCGTCCCCGCCTCGCGGTCCTCTCCTTGCAGGGAGAAGGGCCGAGCACGGACTGTGCTTTCTTTCCTTTGGACGGGAGGGGGCCATGGCGCAGGCGCGCGACCACCGAGTAGTGATCCTGGGGGCCGGGTTCGCGGGGCTGAACGCGGCCATGGAGTTGGCTCGGCTGTGGGGCCGGGAGCGCGCAGGGCGCATCCTGCTGGTCGACCGCGTCAACGCCCACCTGTTCACCCCCATCCTGTACCACGTCGCGACCGGGCTGGTGGAGCCGGGCCACATCGCCTATCCCGTCCGCGTGGTGGCGCACCGGTACGGCTTCGACTTCCACGAGAGCGTCGTGCGCGGAGTGGACCTGGAGCGGCGCCAGGTCGCCACCGACGACGGCCCGCTGCCCTACGAGCGCCTGGTGCTGGCCCTGGGCGGCGCCACCAACTTCTTCGGCCTGGAGGAGGTCCGCCGCTCTAGCCTGACCTTGAAAACGCTGGGCGACGCGATCCGCATCCGCAACCAACTGGTGGAGGCCTTCGAGCGCGCGGCTGTGGAGCCGGATGCGCGGCAGCGGCGCAAGTGGCTCACCTTTGTCGTGGTCGGCGGCGGAGCCACCGGGGTGGAGCTGATGGGCTCCATGGCCACCCTGATCCGGGAGGCCATGCTGGCCACCTACACCTCGGTCCGCCCGCGCGAGGTGCGCCTGGTGCTGGTGGAGGCGCTGCCCCGCTTGCTGGGCGGACTCGACCCCAGGGTCGGCCAGATGGCCGCCCGGCGTCTGCAGGAGCGGGGGGTGGAGTTGCGCCTGGGCACGATGGTCACCCGGGTTACCGAGGACGGGACCACCACGAAGACGGGCGAGTTCCTCCCGGCCGCCACGGTGATCTGGGCGGCCGGCGTGCGCGCCTCGCCCCTGGCCGACCAGCTCCCGCTGGAGCGGGGCAAGGGCGGGCGGATCGTGGTCGACGCCTGCCTGGAGGTGCCCGGCTGGCCAGGAGTACATGCGCTGGGCGACGTGGCCTGCTTCACCGACCCGAGCACCGGCCGACCATTGCCGCCCAACGCGGCGGTGGCGGTGCGCCAGGGCAGCCACCTGGCCCGCAACCTGGCAGCCGTGCTGGAGGGCTCCAGGCCCCGGCCATTCCGCTACCAGGCCCTGGGCGAGCTGATCTCGCTGGGTCGCAACGTGGCGGTGGCGGAGATCAAGGGCCTCAGGTTCGACGGCCTCCCGGCCTGGCTGGTCTGGCGCTCGTTCTACCTGAGCCACCTGATGGGCTTCAAGAACCAGTTGGGCGTGCTGCTCGACTGGAGCTACGCCTACTTCCGGCGACGCGACATCGCTCGCCTGGACATGGCGTCGGAGTGGGCCACGGAGGCCGAGATGCTGGGCTTACCGGCTCGCGAGGCCGCACGGCGGCGGGCGGCGAGCTAGTTCGTCTGCTGCTCCTGCCGCAGGACGACCTTGGCCTCTTCCTCAACGCCCTCGCGCACGCAGTCCTGGTAGGTCGAGTACAACGCCTTGTTGAGCAACCGCATGTGCCAGTCGTTGGCGTTCAGGACGTTGATACATTCCCGCCGCTGGCGCTGCAGCCACGAGAGCCGCATCAAGAAGAAGAGCTGAATCGGGGCGTACGAACGAAGGCTGCTGGTGGCGCCTTGAGGAAGTCCGACCATCGATTCTCTGCCGTGCTCACCTGGAAACATGCCTTCTCTCCCTCAGCGTTCTTGGTGCGCGCTTCCCGCCTGAGGCTCAGGTTATTGTACCAGACCAGTCGGGCGGTGTTAAGATTGGGGTGCTGGTCCTTTAGTACTAGCCGCGCGGCGTCGCGGCGGGTCGAGTACCAGTCATTCTACCCCATCTCACCGCAGCGCTGGTGCCAATCACCGGATCTTGAAGGCACTTTCCATGCCGATGATCCGGGCGATCGACACCCCCGAAGGAGGAGTAAACCCGTGCGAACCTCGCTTGCCTGTCTCCTCGCGGCCGCAGCCCTGGCGACCGCGGCCTGTAGCGCCAGCCCGGGCGGCCCGCCCCCGCCGAAGCCCACGCCGGGCTCCTCGGGGCCCACCCCGCCCCCTGCGCAGCGCCCCAGCCCGACCGGTCCCTCCGCGTCCAAGGCCAGGTCGTGGTCGAGCCCGCCGCCGATGAGCATCGATCCTAAGAAGCGCTACCTGGCCACGCTCAAGACCAACCTGGGTGACATGCAGGTCGAGCTGCACGCGGCCGACGCCCCGGGCACCGTCAACAACTTCGTCTTCCTCGCCCGCCAGGGCTTCTACGACGGGGTGCCCTTCCACCGCGTGATCAAGGGCTTCATGGTCCAGACCGGCGATCCCACCGGCACCGGCACGGGCGGGCCGGGCTACCGCATCAAGGACGAGCCGGTGAAGGGCGAGTACACGCGGGGAACCATGGCCATGGCCCGCACCGCCGCGCCGGACTCGGCCGGCAGCCAGTTCTTCATCATGCACCAGGACTATGGGCTGGCCAAGCAGTACGTGATCTTCGGCCACCTCGTGGCCGGCCAGGACGTGCTGGACCGCATCGCCAGCGTCCCCGTGCAGGCCAGCCCCGGCAACCCGACCGAGCGCTCCTCCCCCACTCAGGAGGTGCGCATCCAGAGCGTGGAGATCACCGAGCAGTAGGCGGCGGGGCAGGTCTGGAGCGCGCCCTCACCCCGACCCTCTCCCAGGGGGAGAGGGGGCAGGACTCCCTCTCCCAGGGGGAGAGGGGGCAGGACTCCCTCTCCCCCTCTCCCCCTGGGAGAGGGTCGGGGTGAGGGCGCGCTCCACCAGATACTGCTTGCTACTCGCGCTCCACCACCGGGTTGCGCAGCACCCCGATCGACTCGACCTCCATCTCCGCCACGTCGCCGGCCGTGAGGAAGATGGGCGGCGTGCGGGCATAGCCCACTCCCTCGGGCGTGCCGGTCAGGATCACGTCCCCCGCCTGGAGGGTCAGGCCGAGCGACAGCTCGGCGATGATGGTGGGGAGGTCGAAGATCATGAAGCGAGTGTTGGAGTCCTGCATGGTCTGGCCATTGATGCGCGAGGTGATGCGCAGCGCCTGGACGTTCGGCACCTCGTCCGGAGTGACGATCCACGGCCCGAGCGGGCAGAAGGTATCCAGGCTCTTGCCCTTCAGCCACTGGCCACCGTGCCACCGCTGTTGCACGTCCCGGGCGGACACGTCGTTGGCGACGCTGTAGCCGAAGACGTGCTCCATCGCGTTCGCCCTGGCGATGTTCTTGCCCGGGCGGCCGACGACGACGGCCAGTTCTACCTCCCAGTCGATCTGCTGGCTGACCCGCGGGTCGATGGCGATCGGCTCGCCCGGGCCGATGACGCAATCGGCCACCTTGGAGAAGAACACCGGCCGCTGGGGCAGGTCGCGCGTCTCCCCCCGCGCGCGCATGCTCTCCTGCAGGTGGTCGAGGTAGTTCCAGCCGAGGGCGAAGACGTTGCGGGGCGGACGGAGGATCGGCGCGTGGAGCCGCACCTGCGCCAGCGGCAGGCCCTGCCCGGCGGCCCCGGCCGCGACCCGGCGGGCCTGCTCCCAGGCCGCCGAGCCAGCCCGGATCAACTCCAGCATGTCCGCGGGCACGTCCCCGCGCGAGGCGGCATGGAGATCCACTACCCGGTCGCCCACGACTGCCCCCACGCGCGGCTGGTCGCCGGCCGAGAAGGTCACGAGGCGCATAGTCCCTCCTGTTCAGGGTTGGAGGTTGGAGGTTGAGACGGTTGGAGGTTGGAGGTTGAGACGGTTGGAGGTTGGAGGTTGGAGGTTGAAGGTTGGATCCAACCATCAACCACCAACCTCCAACCGTCTCAACCTCCAACCTCGTCAGGCGCGCCGGCCGCCCAGCGCGGGGGTCCTGGCCCGGACGCGCTCGACGACCCCTGGCAGCACCGCCAGCGCGTGGTCCACGTGTACGTCGGTAGTCTTCACGCCGGTGCTCAGGCGCAGGCTGCCCTGGGCCAGCTCAGGGCGCAGCCGCAGCGCGCGCAGCACGTGGGAGATCTCGAGCGAGCCGGAGGAGCAGGCGGAGCCGCTGGAGGCGGCGATGCCGTGCTGGTCCAGGTTCAACAGGATCGACTCGCCATCGGCACCCTCGAAGACGAAGCTGGCGTTGTTGGGCAGCCGCTGGGTGGGATGGCCGGTCAGGTGGCTGCCCGGGATGCTGTGGCTGATCTCCTCGATCAGCCGATCGCGCAGCCGGGCCATGTGGGCGCAGCGCGCCTCCCGCTCCTCGTAGGCCAGGCGCAGCGCCGCGGCCATGCCGACGATGTAGGGCACGTTCTCCGTGCCCGCACGCAGCCCGCGCTCCTGGCCGCCGCCCTGCTGCTGGGGTAGCAGCGGCGTGCCGCGCCGCGCGTACAGCAAGCCCACGCCCTTGGGGGCGTAGAACTTGTGCCCGGAGAGCGACAGCAGGTCGACGCCCAGCCGGTCCACCTCCAGCGGCAGCACGCCGCCCGCCTGCACGGCGTCGGTGTGGAGCACGATGTCCTGCCGCTTGCCTTTGACGAGGCGCGCGATCTCGGCCAGCGGCTCGATGGTCCCGATCTCGTTGTTGGCGTACATGATCGAAACCAGCACCGTGTCGTCCCGCAGGGCCGCCTCGAGCTGCCCGAGGTCTACCAGCCCCTGGCGGTCGACCTCCAGGTAGGTCACCTCGAAGCCGAAGTGCTTCTGGAGCCACTCGCAGGTGTGGAGCACTGCGTGGTGCTCGATCTTCGAGGTGATCAGGTGCTTGCCGCGCGCGGCGCGAGCAAAGGCCACGCCCTTGATCGCCAGGTTATCGCTCTCGGTGCCGCAACTGGTGAACACCAGCTCGTTGGGCTTGCAGGCCAGGACTTCGGCCATGCTGTCGCGCGCATCGTCCAGGGCGCGCTTCGCCCCGCGCCCCAGGGCGTAGACGCTGGAGGGATTGCCCCAGCGCCGCTCGAAGAAGGGCAGCATCGCCTCTACGACCCGCGGATCGACGGGTGTGGTCGCGGCGTGATCCAGGTATACCAGCTCAGTCATGCCCCTATCCCTCAGCCAGCCTTGAGGGATTCTAGGTACGGCGGAATTGGAGTGTCAAGCAAAGAACACCGGAAAAGGGGGGAGCAGATGCCGACTGGCCCTGCAGGGCCAGTCGGCATCTGCTCCCCCCTTTTCCGGTGTTC
>JACQUR010000060.1 GCA_016210245.1 Chloroflexota bacterium | reverse complement strand
TGGGGCTCTTGGGGCCCCTCCCCCCCCGCCCCACCAGGTCTCTCTCCGCGTCTCCCTCGGTTGGTGGTATACACTACTGAGCAATACCTCGACGGGTGCGCCCAGTTCTGGTGCGTGGAGGACGTAGGGGCAGACCGGGCCGTCGCCCCCTACGGCTCAGCGACCGCCGGCACAGAAGCTGGTCACACCCGACCTCGATCGTCCTGGACACTGGAGTGCGCGAAGACTCCCCGCCGCGGCGCGAGGCCGGCGGCCACCCTGCTCATTTCGACCCGGAGCTGGCGGCCCGCGAGCTGGTGCGCGGGGCCAAGCCAGGCGACGTCCACGTGCGCGTGGCCCGGCCCGGCCTGCGCGAGTTCCGCCGCGTGGCCCCCCGGCGGCTGGTGGCCACCCGGCGGGCCATGCAGCCCCGCGGGCGGGTGGGGCGGGTCCTGGGCGCGCTCAAGCAGGCGCTCATCGGCGAGCCGCTGGCCACCGAGCGGCTGGTCCACGAGCGGCTGACCAAGGTCAAGGCGCTGGCGGTCCTGTCCTCGGACGCCCTGTCCTCCTCGGCCTACGCCACCGAGGAGATCCTGCGCGTCCTGGTGCTGGCCGGCGCGGCCGCTCTGTCGCTCACCCTGCCCATCGCGTTCGCCATCGCGCTCCTGCTGGTGATCGTGGCCACCTCCTACCGCCAGACGATCAAGGCCTACCCCCAGGGGGGCGGCTCCTACATCGTCACCAAGGACAACCTGGGCACCTGGCCGTCGCTGGTCGCCGGCTCGGCGCTGCTGATCGACTACGTGCTCACGGTGGCCGTCTCCATCTCGGCCGGCGTGGCCGCCATCACCTCGGCCCTGCCAGAGCTCGGCCCGTACGCGGTCGAGCTTGCGGTGGCGTTCATCGTGCTCATCACCCTGGTCAACCTGCGCGGCGTGCGCGAGAGCGGCACCATCTTCGCCCTGCCCACCTACCTGTTCATCGGCATGGCCTTCCTGATGGTCGGGCTTGGCCTGGCGCGGCTGGCCACCGAAGGGCCAGCCGACCTGTCCGCGGCGGCGGGGCACCTGCCGGTGCAGGAGCCGCTGACCCTGTTCCTGGTGCTGCGTGCCTTCGCCTCGGGCAACGCAGCCCTCACCGGCACCGAGGCCATCTCGGACGGCGTGCCGGCCTTCCAGCCGCCGGAGTGGAAGAACGCGCGCATCACCCTGACCTGGATGGCCGGCATCCTGGGGGTGCTCTTCCTGGGCATCAGCGTGCTGGCCCTCCAGTTCGCGGTCCTGCCCAGCGAGCAGGAGACGGTGGTCTCGCAGCTTGGCCGGCTCGCCTTCGGCGGCGACAGCGTCCCCTACTACGTCTTCCAGGCGGCGACGATGCTGATCCTGGTCCTGGCGGCCAATACCAGTTTCTCGGACTTCCCGCGCCTGTCCTACTTCCTGGCCCGCGACCACTTCCTGCCCTACCAGTTCCAGTTCCGGGGCGACCGGCTGGCCTTCAGCACCGGCATCCTCGCCCTGGGCCTGCTCTCGGGCTTGCTCGTGGTCGCCTTCCGCGCCGACACCCACGCCCTGATCCCGCTCTACGCCGTGGGCGTGTTCGTCTCCTTCACCCTGTCGCAGGCGAGCATGGTGGTCCGCTGGTGGCGGCGGCGGGAGCCCGGCTGGCAGCATGGCCTGCCGATCAACGCGGTCGGAGCTGTGACCACCGGCCTGGTAGCGATCATCATCGCCGCCACCAAGTTCGAGCACGGCGCCTGGATGGTCATCGTGCTGCTGCCCATCCTGGTGCTCATGCTGCGGGGCATCAACGCCTACTACGTCGGCGTGGCCGACCAGCTCATCCTGGAGCCAACGAGCAAGCCGCGCCTGCCGTCGCCGCCGATCGTGGTCGTGCCCGTGCAAGGCCTGGACCGCGCCGTGGCTCGCACCCTGGCCTTCGCCCGTTCCCTCTCCGAGCGCGTGGTGGCCGTCCACGTGACCGACGACGCGGCCGCGGGCGAGGCGCTGCGCGCGCGCTGGGAGAGCTGGAGCGGGGACGTGCCGCTGGTGATCCTGGAGTCGCCCTATCGGGCGCTCGTCCCGCCCCTGCTGGCCTACCTGGACGCCCTCCAGCAACAGGACCCGCAGGCGCCGATCACCGTCGTGCTGTCCGAGGTGGTGCCGCGCCACTTCTGGGAGTACCTGCTCCAGGGCCAGGTGGCCCTGCGCCTCAAGGCTGCGCTCTTCTTCCGCCCCAACACCGTGGTCGTGGACATGCCCTACCACCTGGGCGAGTAGCGGGGGGAGGGACCTCTCCCCCGGCCCCTCCCCGGCGCGGGGAGGGGAGCCGCTCCCATTCTTGGGT
This sequence comes from Chloroflexota bacterium, assembly GCA_016210245.1. Lineage (GTDB taxonomy): Bacteria > Chloroflexota > UBA6077 > UBA6077 > JACQUR01 > JACQUR01. Next base: position 2,590 of record JACQUR010000060.1, on the reverse strand, counting down.
CGTCTCCCCCTTCCCTGGCAGGGAAGGGGGCCGGGGGGTTAGGTCCGGACCTCTCCCCGGCGCGGGGGGGATGGCGCGGCGACCCCGCCTCGGGCGACGTTAGCTCACGCTCCAGGAGAGCTTCTTGCCGAGCGCGGCGGCGTACCGCTCGAGGGTCGAGAGCCTGGTATCCACCTCGCCGGACTCGATGCGGGCGACGACGGACTGCGAGCTGCCCATGCGAGCAGCCACCTCCGTCTGGCTGAGCCCCAACGCCTGACGCTGCTTGGCGTCAGGCGCGCGTGGCGAGTCGATAGTAGGTGAACCAATGCCAGCGAGCGCGAGCGGCGTGGGGCGCATTCATGTTCAAGCGTTCCGCCGTCGCCCGCCTGATGGTGTTTCTCCCACGAATCTCGATGCGCCGGCCCGCGCCGAGATCAACGAACTCAAAGTAGGCATCCCAGTCGTCGGTGCGCGGGTTGAAGATCGAGACCTCCTCCCCGGTGTCGGGATCGGTACCGACCCGCGCCTGGAGTTTCGCACCGTTGCAGCGGCGGCAGGCTAGGGCGAGGTTATCAAGGTCGTCGGAGCCGCCGTCAGCGCGTGGGATGATGTGCTCGACCTCGAACTCCTTGCCCGAAAGCTCCTCCGGAGCGAGGCAGTACTCGCACGTGTGCTCGGCTCTGTCCGCCACCTGCTGATAGCGGGGGTGGCGCGGCCTAGCCGGTGGCACGCGTACGGGCGGAACGCCCTCGGCGGATCACCGACAGGACGTCTCCCTTTGACAGGCGCGTCGTGCCAAACTCCTGCACCAGCGTGCGCGTCAGGTCCCGGGTGCGGAGCCGTCCGCGGCGGTCAAAGATCTCCGGATGCTCGCGACGGAGACGTTCCTGGAGGCGTGCGATCAGCGCCTGGTCATCGGCGTCTGCCTCGGCGAGCGCGCGGGTGCGCTCGTCTTCTTCCAGCGCCCGCAGCCCTTCCGCGGCGGACGGGCTGGTGACCCGTCCCTGGGTGAGGCTGCGCGCTACCTCTCGCGCCCGGCTCTCCACCTGCTGCCGCTCGGCCCGGCGGCGCTCGGCTACCTCAGGGTCCACGGCGGCAAAGGGTGGGCCGAGCGGGAGGTCGAGTTCGTCCAGAATGGGCAGGAGCAGGTCGAAGTTGACCGACTTGATCGGGCGATCGGAGGCGAGGCGCTCGATGGCGCCGCGGCTGATGTTGAGGCCGCGCCGGACAAGCCGCTTGTGCAACTCGTTCAGGCTGATCCCACGTTCTTTGAGGGTCGAACCAATCGTAGAGATGACGATGGCGCCGCGTCCCATGTCTCCTCCCTGTCCAAGTTTACCACGGAGTATGAACAACCTGGCAAGGGCCGCGGCGAGCCGTCGACGGATTGACAGTTGGAAAAAGAGTTGGCCATCGTCATCAGTGTTGCGCATGCCCGTGTCGCGGTGGTTTCGACAGCGTGACCAGCGTGTCCAGGGGGTACTGCTGCAGCTAGACCCGCTGCAGGGTCTGGACCGCCGGCACCTCGCGCAGCGCGGGCGGCACTGAAGCGCTCCAACACGGCCGGGTGCGCGCAGGTTGAAGAGCGGTGTCGGTTCTCGGACGCCAGCCGCGCTACTCGCCGAAGCTGAACGGCGGGTACCGATCTGTGACCAGCAGGAAGGCGTACGCGGCGACCCGCAGGCCCCACCGCAGGGTGCCCACGACGAAGTCGAACAGCGACCTGGGGTAGCGGCCGGTGAAGAGAATGGCGAACCAGGCGATGACCACACACACAACGGCCGCTATCGCGAGCAGGGCCAGCACGAAGTAGTGGGGGATCGCCAGCAGCCACTTCACCAGCGGCAGCCAGCGATTCAAGTCCTGCCTGACGGCGGGGTAGGGAATCGTGATGTGTACAGCCTGCTCCTCGTCTGTCGATGGGTACTCGTCTCTGAGCAGAGCCAGGTACGCCATGACTCGGGTGGCGAAGCTGATGAGGGCGACGTTCCAGTCGAACCACCACCTGGGGTACTTCTGGCGGAACAGGACCAGCAGGAGGGTCGGGAAGAAGACTACTCCGCCTGCCGACTGCTGCCAGCGCATGCCTTCGCGCACGCTCTCATCTGAGCCGGACTGGCCGCCGGTGAGAAGGGCCAGCACGATGAAGATCGGGATCGCCGCGAACAGCCTGAAGAACGTGGAGAGCTTGTCGAGATCTCGGTCGGGGTAGTCGACGGACAGCGTCACCGGATAAGGAGCTACGCCCTCAGCCACGCGCGTCCTCCTGGCTCACGCCCCGGGCGCGCAGTCGCCGAGCCACCACCATACTGGGCGCGTCGCGGAGACGGGTGGCCAGGGGCACAGCTACCACCCAGGTGAGCAACTGGTAGGCCTCATTCCGTGCGATGAGCAGCACCGGGCGCCGCCCCCACGGCCCAGGCAGCTTCGCCCACCAGATGTCGCCGCGCCTCATTCTTCCCGGAGCAGCCGGGCGGCCAGCTCACGGTTGGCCGCGTCGTGCCACCCGCACTCCTCTTCAGTCTGTGGCTGCTCGCGGTAGGCCCGCACGTAGCGCTCGACGTCCTCGCGCGCCTCGACCTCGCGCAGGGCAGCCTCGATCAAGCGC
>JACQUR010000057.1 GCA_016210245.1 Chloroflexota bacterium | reverse complement strand
GGCCGAAAGCGCATCGTAGACGCCGGGGTACACCAGGATCTTGTCCTTCGCCAGCATCTCCCGCAGCACCGCGGTCATTCGTCTCATATTAGACTCCCATCTTCTCGCACCGGGTCCTAAGTCCTGGGTCCTGGGTTCAGCACTCAGCACTCAGCACCCAGCACTCACCGGGGGACGCGCAGCCGCTGGCCGGGCTTGAGCTGGTCTGGCGAACTGAGCTGGTCGCGGTTGGCCTCGTACAGCCGCCGGTACTGGGAGGCGTCTCCATAGATCCGAGCCGCGATCCCGGAGAGCGTGTCGCCCGCGGCGACCACGTAGGTATCGGCCCGTGCCTCGGCGGTTGGCGCGGGCGACGCCGGCCGGGGGGCTGGGGTCGCCGTGGGCGCTGGCAAGGGCGGCGGTGCGCTGGCGACCACGCGGGTGGGGCTGGGTGCCGGAGTGGGCGTGGTCGGCGCACGGGTCGGGCCAGCGACCTGTGTGGCGGTCGGGGCCGGGCTGGGTGCTCCCTGCGTCGCGGTGGGCGCCGCGCTGGCAACCCGGGTCGGCGCTGGCGTGGCCGTGGCGGCGCTCGCGGGCGGCGTGGCGGTTGGAGGGGCAGCGCTCGGCGCTGGTGTCGGCGGCGCCTGGGTCGGCACCTGCGTGGGTGGGACCTGAGTGGCTGAAACTGACGTGGCGGGAGCCTGGGTGGCCGGGACCTGCGTAGCTGGAGCCTGGGTAGCTGGTGGCTGAGTGGCCGGCGCCTGGGTAGCTGGCGGCTGGGCGGCCGGAGCCTGGGTGGGTGGAGCCTGGGTGGCTGGCGGCTGGGCGGCCGCGGGGGCGGCTTCGGCAACCGGACTCGGCATCGGGGCCGGCGAAACGGCTTGCTCGGGCGGAGCGGGACTGGCGGCAGCGAGTGCGGGGGCTGGCGACGGGTCGGCCAGATCCTGGCCGGCCGGACCCACCCGCTCCGCCACGACGTAGGGTACCCGCAGCTCTGTACCCGCCACGGAGGTGGTCACCTGCTCCCGCTCCAGGTGTCCCACCACCCGCACCTCGTCGCCGCTGCGCACCCGGCCCCCGTCTCCCGGCACGGCCACGTGGGTATTGCCCTTGCGCGCCGACGGGTCGGTGTACATCTGGAAGTGGAAGGCGCCATCGTAGGTGCCCAGGACGTTGAACACCTGGCCCGTCAGGTCCACTTCCGAGCCCAGGTAGCGCCCTGCCTCCCGGGCCACCTGCTCCCACTCCGCGTTAGTCAGCCGCTGGTCGGGTGTCGGACCGCGCTGTCCGGACGTGTCCTCGCCGCCGCTCGAGCAGGCCACAAGGCCGAGCAGGGCGCCCAGGATCACCCAGAGCAGCACGCGGGTTCGCATCGCCAGCGCTCACCAGCCGAGAGCGCTGTACTGCAAGATGAGTGCCTCGAAAGCCTCCAGCCATCGCGCGGGGGGGTAGGGCAGACTGCTGGAAGAGCCGTAGACTGGTCGGGCGCGGTGGATCTGGGCTGCAATGTCAAGAGGGGAGGGTGGTTCGCACACCACACGCTGGAGCATGCCGTTGCAGCTCCCGGGACAACCTTGTAGACTGGTCCGGTCGTATATAAGTCGGAGGCGCTGAACTACTATGGACACGGCCACCGAACTCGAGCGCGTCTTCACCTCCTGCGCCCACGATTGTGGGGGGAAGTGTCTGCTGGTGGCGCACGTGCAGGACGGGCGGGTCGTGCGCGTCACGGCCGACCCGGAGGCGCTGCGCCGCTACCACCTCGAGCCGTGCGTGCGCGGCCTGCACTACGAGCGGCGGGCCCACCACCCGGACCGCCTGCAGCGGCCGCTCATCCGCCGCGGCCCGCGAGGGAGCGCGGACTTCCGCGAGGCCTCGTGGGATGAAGCGCTCGGCCTGGTGGCCGAGCGCCTGGCGGCCATCCGGGCCGAGTCCGGGCCGGGGGCCTTGCTCTGCCTGGGGCGGACCGGCTCGCTCGGTGCGCTGCTGCACGAGACGCGCCTGGTCAGCCAGCGGTTCTTCAGCCTCTTCGGCGGCTACCTGGGCACCACCGGCAACTACAGCTTCGGCGCGGCCAGCCCCGCGACCATCCATACCTACGGCACCGAGAAGACGGGCAACAGCCGCAGCGACTGGTTCCGCTCCCGCCTGCTGCTGCTCTGGGGTTGGGACCCAATGGTGACCGTCATGGGCTCGCACACCGCCTGGGCGCTGCGCGAGTGCCGGCGGCGCGGCATTCCGATCGTGGCCGTCGACCCGCGCCAGAGCGCCACGGCCACCTTCGCCGACCGCTGGGTGCCCATTCGGCCCGGGTCGGACGTAGCCCTGCTCAACACGCTGGCCCACGAGCTGCTCCGCAACGGGTGGCAGGACGAGGCCTTCCTGCGCCGCCACACGGTTGGCTACGAGGCCTACGCCGCCTACCTGCTGGGCGACGACGACGGGATCCCAAAGACGCCGGAGTGGCAGGAGCCGATCACCGGGGTGCCGGCCGAGACTGCGCGCTGGCTGGCGCGGGAGTACGGCACGCGCCGACCCGCGGCCCTCATGCCGGGCTGGGCCCCGCAGCGCAGCCGCCAGGGCGAGCAGTTCCACCGCGCCACGGCCGCGCTGGCCGCCCTGGCCGGCTCGGTGGGCGTGCCGGGCGGCAGCGCGGCCGGGATCGATCGCGGCCCGGGGCCCGAAGGCGAGGCCGCGCTGCCGGTGCCGCCCAACCCGTACCCGAACACGATCCCGATCAATCGCTGGACGGACTGCGTACTCCAGGCGCCGGGCGCGGGCTACCCGGCCCAGCCGCGGGCGGCGTACATCGTGGGCGGCAACCCGCTGGGCCAGCACCCGGACGCGCGCAAGACCGCGCGGGCGCTGGAGCGCCTGGACCTGGTGGTCGTTCACGAGCAGTTCCTGACCCCGACGGCGCGCTACGCCGACGTGCTGCTGCCGGCCACCACCTTTCTGGAGCGGGACGATATCCAGCGCCCGTACGACGGCACGGGCTGCTTCTACGTCTACCAGCGCCAGGCCATCCCGCCCCAGGGCCAGGCACGCAACGACTGGGACGTGTTCGCCGAGCTGGCCGAGCGGCTGGGCTTCGGCGCCGCCTACACCGAGGGGCACGACGCGGATGGCTGGCTGCGCTGGATCGCGGCCCGCGCGGGCGTCCCGGACTACGAGGCCTTCCGGCGGGCGGGCCTCCACTGGACCGCCCCGCCCGCCGCCGACGGGGCTCCGGATGGCCCGCAGCCCTCGGTGGCCTTCCAGGCGCAGGTGGAGCAGGGCCTGCCGTTCCCCACCCCCTCGGGCAAGATCGAGCTGTACAGCCCGCGGCTGGCCGAGCGGCACGATCGACTCGTGCCGCCCATCCCGCGCTACCTGGACCTGCCCGAGGGCCCCACCGACCCGCTGCGCGCCCGCTTCCCCCTGCAGCTCCTCTCCCCGAAGTCGAAGCGGCGCACCAACTCGACTCTGGACAACGTGCTCGGCGACGATCGGGTTGTCACCCTGCACCCGGACGATGCCGCCCGGCGCGGCCTGCAAGCGGGGCAGCGGGTCCGAGTCTGGAACGAGCGCGGCGCGTGCTTGGTCCCGCTGCGGATCAGCGCCAACCTGACGCCCGGCGTAGCCGTGCTGCTCGCCGGGGCCTGGGTGCAGTGGGACGCGGATCAGAACGACGTGGGCGGTTGCCCGAATACCCTGACCAGCGACGCCGGGACCGCCTGGGGCCGCTCGTCGATCCAGCAGACGGTGCTGGTGGAGGTGGCCGCGGCCGAAGCTTGACCGCCAGTCTTACATACTGTAGTCTATGCAGAGTAGAGTGTTATAACACTCTACTCTGCATAGACTACAGTATCGATCCATAT
>JACQUR010000068.1 GCA_016210245.1 Chloroflexota bacterium | reverse complement strand
GCTCAGGCTGCTGACCTGGACGGCGGTCGAGCTATCCGCGGTGGTGCCATTCCCCAGTTGGCCCAAGGAGTTGTAGCCCCAGGCCCAGGGCACGCCCGTCGGCCTCGCCGTGGCCGTCGCAGTTGCCGTCGGGGTGGCGGTGGGCACCGGCGTCGCGGTGGCCGTAGCCGTCGGAGTGGGGGTTTCCGTTGACGTTGGGATGGGCGCGCTGGTCGCCGTGGCCGTGGGCGTTGGTGCGCTGGCGAGTGCTGGACTGGCGAACAGCGTGTTGGCCACCGGGTAGTAGTTGAGTGAACCCCCGGTCTGTGAGCTGCCGCCCGTAAAGAAGAGGCGGCCGTCGCGCAACACGCTCATGCCTACATACGTGGGGTAGTAGCCCGGGACGTAGCTGTCAGTCGGGCTGGAAAGCGTCCCGGTGGCGAGGTCGATGCTGTACAGCCGGAGTTGCGCCGGGTTGGCCCCGGCTACCTGGCCCAGCAGATAGGCCCTGCCAGCGGATGGGTCTACCAGCGGCGCCCCCAGGCTCGCCGTGCCGGAATCGGGCAGCGCCGGAGTGGTGGCTACCCTGGCGAGGAGCTTGCTCGCGGGGTCGAAGGTAAACAGGGTGTACTCCCAGAGGCTACCGTTGTACCGCTGGCCGTAGAGCAGATACCGGCCGTCGCTGAGCCTCTGCTCGTCGATCGGCCCTGTGACCTGGTTGCCGAAGACGTCCCAGCCGGGGTCGCCGGGGAACAGGTTGGATTGGAGCACGCTGAAGGCGTTGGTGGCCGGGTCGTACAACTCCACTTGCTCCTGGTACGGGCTACCATAGACGCCCAGGCCTCCAATAACCACCGCCTTGCCGTCCCCAGTGGGCAACACCAGGGGATACGCCCTCGGGGTGTTGAGCGGCCCGGTGGCGGCGAAGGTGCCCGTCGACGGATCGTACACCTCGCCGTAGGTGGCGCTGCCCGTGTCATACCATCCACCCACCACCAGCACCTGGCCACTTGCCAGCGTGGCTGCGCCGTGGTTCGTCCTCGCGCGCGTCATCGGGCCGGTAGGTGTGAACGAGTTGTCGGCCGGGTTGTAGATCTCAGTAGTGTTGTACCCCGGAGCAACGCCCAGGTTCTGAGCGCCCCCCGCGAGCAGGTAGCGTCCGTCGGCCAGCCTGGCCAGGGCAAAGAAGTCGTGAGGGTAGCTCATGGCCAGACTGGCAAACGTGTTGCTGCTGGGGTTCCAGACCTCGGCAGAGCTCAAGGAGACGAAGCCGGACCCGTGCCCGCCGAACACCACCACCCGACCATCCGACAGGGTAGCGGTCCGGTGGGCCATGCGAGCGGTGTTCATGTTTGGCCCGGGAGCGAATACCGTGGCCAGCGTGGCAGTCGCCGTCGCAGCCGCCGTGGCCGTGGGCGTCGGGGTGGCGCCGCTGGTGGGGACGGTGGTGGGCGTGGCGGCCATCCCAGTCCGATCGGCGGCGTAGACACCCCGTCCGTGGGTGAAGGCGAACAGGCGGGTGCCGGCCCGGTTCAGGACCAGGTCGTTGATCACCACGTTGGGCAGGCCGGCGCTGAGCGAGACCCAACTCACGGCCGCGTCGGTGGACTTGAACACACCCACGTCGGTACCGACGTACAGCAGGTTCGGATCGGCGGGGTCGATCACGATCGCGTTGGCCGGGGCGTCGGGTAGCGTGCCGCTCACGTTGGTCCAGCTCAACCCGCCATCCGTGGTCCGGTAGACGTGGCCAGGGGTGGACGCTGTAGACGAGTCGAAGCCGGAGAAGGCCACGTAGGCGATGAGGTTGTTGGCGGGGTGGACGGCGATGCTGGTGGGGTAGCGATTGGGCAGGCCGGTGCTGCGGTCGTTCCAGGTGGCCGCGCCATCGACGGTAACCCAGACCTTCCCCGGGTTCGTCCCAGCGGGGCGAGTGGCGACATAGATAGTGCCGGCGGCGCTGGCCGAGACGCCGATGGCAGTGATGGTGTTGTAGCTCCCCGGGCTCGCGCTGCTGTTCAGGTAGGGACTGATCGGCGTCCACGAGTTGGCCCCGTTGGTGGTGCGATACAGGCGGGTGGTGCCGGCGTACAGGGCCGAGGGAGCGTTGGGGTCCATCACCAGCGGGGTGATGAACTCGAGATTCTCGTTCCCGTTGGGGTCGATGCCGAAGGTGGCGCTGGTGAAGGAGCCGCGCGGGCCGGTGGTCGAGCGGTAGATGCCCAGGTACTGCGTGCTCGCGTACACGTTGTTCGGATTGTTGTAGTCGATGGCCGGGTAGGCGCCGTCGCCGCCCACCGAGCGGTTCCAGCTCAGCGAGTTCTCGTAGCTCAGCGAGCCGTTGTCCTGGGCGCCGCCAATGGCGGAGCTGACGTTGGTGGGATGGGCGGCGCCTCGGTAGAGCTGGGTGATGGGCAGGTTCTGGTTGAGGTTGGCGAAGGTGGAGCCGCCGTCCAGCGACCTGTAGACGCCGCCGTCGTTGCCCAGGTAGAAGCCCCCCGTCTGGCCGGGGATGAAGCCGAAGGCGTGCTGGTCGACATGGACCTTGTGGGGCGAGCCCTCGTAGCCGTTGCTGACCATGCTCCAGGTTTCGCCGCCGTCGGCGCTCTTGAAGAGCTCCACGGCCAGCACGAAGACCACGTTTGCGTCCTGGCGGGACACGGCGATGTTCAGGTCGTACCAGCACTGGCCGCAGCGGGAGTAGGAGTTGACCGGCAGGTTCGCCTCGGGGTGGGTGGTCGGCGCCCAGGAGGTGCCGCCGTCGATGCTCTTCCACACGCCCATCAGCCCGCTGTCCGAGAGCCGGTGGACCGCGGCGTAGAGGGTGGTGGGGGTGGTGTGGGCGCGGGCCAGGCGAATGCGGCCCACGTCCGAGGTGGGGAAGCCGCCGCCGAGCCTGGTCCAGGTGTTGCTGTCGGTGGTCGTCCTCCACACCCCATTGTCGGCGCTGCCGTAGGAGTCGCCGCGGGCCATGTAGACCGTGCTGGGGTTGGTGCTGCTATCGATCGCCACGTCGCTCACGGGGCAGTAGCCCTGCGCACCCCACAGGCTGATCGAGGGAGAGCACCAGTCGCTCCCGACATAGGTGGTGGCCCAGGTGGCGCCGCCGTCGGTGCTCCTGGCGATGCCGTTGTCCGTGGCGGCGTAGACGGTGCTGGGGCTGTTGGAGTCCACGGCGATGCGCCCGATGCGCTGGCGGGAGAAGATGGCCGGGTTGGCCAGGGTCCAGGAGGCGCCGGCGTCGGTGGACTTGAGCACGCCGAAGCCGTAGTAGCTGTCGCCCGAGTTGTTCTGCTCGCCCAGGCCCGCGTAGACCACGCTGGGGTTGGTGGGGTCCAGGGCGAGGGCTCCGATGGCCAGGCTGGGCTGGGTGTCGGTCAGCGGGGTCCAGGTGGTCCCGCCATCGGTGGTCTTCCACACGCCGCCGCTGGCGGCCCCAATGTAGACCGTGTTGGCATCTACGACGGCCACCGCGGTAACGCGCCCGCTGTTCGGCAGCTCGCCGGAAGCCCAGCCGCTGACGCCCGAGCCGATGGGCTCGGGTCCGAGGAGCGTCCAGGGGCCCTCGCTGGCCGTGGCGGCCGTGCGCTCGCCCTGGGGAGCGGTGAGCAGGGCGCCGCTGCGGACGCGGTCCTGGAGCTGCTGGCGGGCGCGGAGCAGGGCGCCCTCCGGAATCTCGTCCCCGGGCAAAGCGCGCTGGTCGTGGAAGTACTGCTCGCGCAGGAATGCCTTGCTCTTCTGCACCTGCGGAGGGAGCTGCCGGGTGGGCGGAGCTTGCTGAGCTTCGACCGTCGTGGGCCCCAGCGGCAACGGCTGGAGCGGCACCGCCAGCAGGGTGAGCAGGGTGAGGACACCCAGGGTCGTGAACAGGGCCCGACGGTCGAGTGACATGTGCGTTCTCCTTCTCGGGAATGCTCCAGCCGCGGCGCGCGGCTTACACAAGGGCGACAATGACGCTCAGCACGAGTTCCACGGTTTCGCCGGCTGGCAGCTCGGCCTCGCTCCAGGCCAGGACCGCCGAGCCGTCTGGCAGGTGGGCGCCCACAGGCGTTGCGCCCGGGAGGCCGGGCGCCTGGTCGGCCCACGGGACGATGGCCAGGTAGCGGCCGGGTGGCAGGTCGAAGCGGACCTCGCCCGAGGCGTCGGCGACCTGCTCGGCCACGACCGTCTCCGGCGCGGCGGGGTCGACCACCTGCACCAGCGCCCCGTCGGCGAGTCCGAACACGCGGGTCGCGGGCGCGGGCAGGCCGGGCGCGGGGGCCACGCCGAGGCGCCCAGCCATCTGCACCCGCACCACCAGGACACCCACGTCCTGGGGCTGTGTGTCTTCCATAGGGATGTCCCCATCCTCGCCAGCCGGCTGGCTGGCAGCCAGGGCAACGCCCGCGGCCAGGGCCAGGCTGGCGGCCGCGGCCAGCGAGGCGAGCGAGAGGGCGAGGCCCAACAACCTCGGGGCTGGCCAGCGCCGCGCAGGCGTCGTTGCAGGGCGGCCGCCAAGCGGCCAGGGAGCGGCGCAGCCGGTGGTCCGCCTGCTCCCGCCTGTCGTGGTCCGCCTGCTCCCGCCGGTCTCCGATCGGGCTGCCGTCACCTCGCGAACTCCCTCACCCATACCAGGGTCGTTCCGCCCGATCCCGCGGCCAGTCGTTCTGGAGGCGCCGAAGGTCGGGGCGCCTGGTACTCGGCAAGTGTACTACGTTCGAGGGCATCGTCAAGCGGTTTGGCGGGAAGTTAGCCGAAAAGTACTACGGGTGCGGGAGGCAGGCCGCTTCGGTGTCCCGCCCTAGCTCTGAAACGAGGCGTGAACGATTTCACAACGCCGGTGCGCAGAGCCTACACGAGGGCGACGAAGATGGTCAGCGTGACGTCCGCAGTTCCGACGGACTGCACCTCGGCCTCGGCCCAGGCCAGCACGGGGCGGCCATCGGGCAGGTGGGCGCCCACAGGCGTTGCGCCGGGGAGGCCGGGCGCCTGGTCGCTCCACGGGACGAAGACCCAGTAGCGTCCGGGCGGCAGGTCGAAGCGAGCCTCGCCGGAGGCGTCCGCGACCCGCTCGGACACGACGGTGCCCGGCATGGCCGGGGCGACCACCCGCACGACGGCCCCGGCGCCCGGCCCGAAGGCGCGGGGCGCGGGCGGAGGCAGGCCGGGCGCCGGGGCAACGCCCGGCCTGCCAGCCACCTGCACCTGCGCCACCAGGGTGCCGTTGCCCCGGCCCGGGGTGGCTGTGGCTGTGGCTGTGCCGGTGGACGCTGTGGCGCCGGGTGCAGGGGACGGAGTGCTGCCTGCGCCTCCGGCCTGGCAGGCCAGCAGGACGAGGCCGGCTGCCAGGGCCAGGGCAGCCAGGGGCCGGGCGACGGGGCGGGACGTCTTGTACAACACTCTCACTCTGCAGCGCGCACTGCGTTCGGTGGGGCTCACCCTTGGAGGTCGTCAAGGAATAACTTCCCGCTTCCAGTGCGGTTGCCAAGGCTGGCCTGGCCTACTGGCATGGGAACTTGTTTCTTGACGACCTCCAAGCATTGGTGGGGCGCGAAGCGCGGGGGAGCGTAGGGGCAGCCCCCTGTGGCTGCCCCCGCGCCCCGCGCCCGAGTGGCTCTGGGCGGGGGAGAGTAGGGGCAGCCCCCTGTGGCTGCCCCTACGCTGCAGGTCCCGTGCGCAGCGGTGCTTAGATCTCCATGCAGGGATCAATAGGTCCGCCCTTCAGGGCGGCGGCCCCCACCAGCCAGGACCGGAAGAATTCGACCACCTCCATCAGGGCGGCAGCCCCCCGAGTGCTGGGTGCTGAGTCCCCTCCACTCGGCACTCAGCACTCAGCACCCGGTCCGGCCGCAGCGGCAGATCCCTGATGCGCACGCCCCCCAGGGCGTTGGCCACGGCGTTGCCGATGGCCGGGGCGACCGGCCCCAGCCCGGCCTCGCCCACCCCCTTGGCGCCAAAGGGTCCGTCGGGGTGGGGCGTCTCCACCAGCCATGGCTGGAACGAGTCCGGGCAGTCCTCCAGCGAGGGCAGCATGTAGTCCAGGAAGCTGGCGTTGATCGGCTGGCCGTTGTCGAAGACCAACTCCTCGAACAGGGCCGAGCCCAGGGCGGTGAGCATGGAGCCCTCGTTCTGCAGGGCGCACTGGCGCGGGTTGATGGCCTTGCCCGCGTCCACCGAGATGGCGGCCTTGAGCACCCGCACCTTGCCGGTCTCCGTGTCCACCTCCACCTCGGCCGCGGCCGCCGACCAGAACCAGAAGGCCGCGGCCTTGCCCTTACCGGTCTCGGGATCCACCCCGCCCCTGGTCTGGAAGTCGTCGTTGCCAAAGAGGCTGCCCACCGCCGTCCCGAAGCGCGCCTGGAAGACCTGGGCGAAGGTCAGGCAACGCTCCGGGGCGCCCTGCACCCGCACCACCCCGTCTGCAATCTCCAGGTCCTGGGGCGCAGCCTCCAACGCCTGCGCCGCCACATCCAGCACCTGCGTGCGCACCTGGAGCGCCGCCTGGCGGGCCGCGTGGCCGTTGCTGAAGATCGTCCGGCTGGACATCGTGCCGAAGTCGTACGGGGTGACATCGGTATCCGGAAGGCTCACGCTCACTCGCTCCAGCGGCAGCCCGAGCGTCTCGGCCACGATCTGGGCCAGAGTGGTGCCGCAGCCCTGGCCAATCTCCACGGCGCTGGTCAGCAATTGGGCCGAGCCGTCCGCGTTGAGCCGCACGCTGGCCGCGGAGTTCGTCGCCGCCGTCGAGCTCTTGATCATGCAGGCCAGGCCCTTGCCGCGGACCAGTGCTGAGTGCTGAGTGCGGTTGATTTGAGATTTGAGATTGCAGAGTGCAGATTGGCTCCAATCTGCACTCTGCAATCTCAAATCTGCACTCTCGTTCTCAGCACTGCGGAGGCCGATCGTCTCGGCCACTTGCTCGAGACAGCGGGAGCCGCCGATGCTGGTGAGTTGCTCGCCGGTAACGAACTGGTCGCCCTCGCGCAGCAGGTTCTTCAGGCGTAGCTCCAGCGGGTCGATGCCCAGGCGGCGGGCAATGTCGTCCATCTGGGACTCGTAGGCCCAGCACACCTGGGGCACGCCGAACCCTCGGAAGGCGCCCGCGGGCGGCTTGTTGGTGTAGACGCAGTAGGAGGTCAGGCGCTGGTGGGGAATCCGATACGGCCCGGCGGACGAATGGCAGCTATTCTTGGCCACTCGTGGGCCGCAGTCGGCGTAGGCGCCCGTATCGTAGACCACCTCGATCTGGCGGGCCAGCAGCGTCCCGTCTCGCTTGACCCCGGTCTTGAGGCGGACCACCGCCGCGTGGCGGACGATGGTCAGGAACACCTCTTCCCGCGTGAGCGCCCACTGGACCGGACGGCGCGCTTTGCGGGCCAGCGCCGCCGCTAACGGCTCCAGTTTGCAGTAGAGCTTCGCCCCATAGCCGGCGCCAAGACACGGCACGATGATCCGGACCTGGCTCTCGGGCAGTCGGAACAGTTCCGCCAGTTGCGTGCGGACCTGCGAGGGGCTCTGGGTGGAGCTGTAGACCACCAGCTTGCCGGAGGCCTCCCAGGTGGCGAGGGCGGCGTGCGGCTCGAGGTGCCCGTGCTGGATGATCGGCAGGGTGTAGGTGTCCTCGAAGATCTCGTCCGCCTCGGCGAAGCCCGCTTCCACGTCGCCCTGCTCCACGTGGTGGCTGCTGCGCGTGTTGCCGCTTCTCTCCAGGTGGACGATCGGCCCGGGCAGGATGGCCGCGTCCATCGCCAGGGTGCGCTCGTGGATGAGCGGCGCGCCAGGTCGCATGGCCTCCAGCGGGTCGAACACGGCTGGCAGGGGCTCGTACTCGACCTGGACCAGGTCCAGCGCCTCCTCCGCCAGGTCGCGCTCTTCGGCCGCCACGGCGGCCACCACGTCGCCCACGTAGCGCACCTTGTCGAGGGCCACGATCGGCTGGTCGCGCACCACCGGCCCGTAGCAGGGGTCCATGCCCTGCAGGTCGTCGCGGGTTAGCACCACCACCCCGGGCAGGCGCGCCGCCCTGCTGGCGTCCACTCGCAGGAGCCGAGCGTGCGGGTAGGTGCTGCGCAGGACCCGCGCGTAGAGCATGCCAGGGAGCTCGAGGTCCGCGGTGTACCGGGTTGCCCCGCGCACCTTGTCCAGGCCATCGAGGCGAGGGACGCTCACTCCAACAACAGCCATGGCATAGCTCCTTGGAGAGAGGTCAGTAGGCAGTAGGCAGTAGGCAGTAGGCAGTAGGCAGTAGGCAGTAGGCAGTTGTGTGGTTGTTCGTGCAGGCTCGCCGTTCCCGCCCATGCTCGACCTGCTACTTACTGCCTACTGCCGACTGGCTACTGCCGACTGCCGACTGCCTACTGCCTACTGCCTTCTGCCTACTGCCTACTGCCTTCTGCCTACTGCCTTCTGCCTACTGCCTACTGCCTACTGCCTACTGCCTACTGCCGACTGCCTACTGCCTTCTGCCTTCTGC
>JACQUR010000067.1 GCA_016210245.1 Chloroflexota bacterium | reverse complement strand
GTCCTGAGTCCTGGGTCCTGAGTCCTGAGTGCTGAGTGCTGAGTCCTGAGTGCTGAGTGCTGAGTGGAGGCGGAAGCTGCCGCGGTTACCGGGTCCACCCGCTGGACCGTTTGTGTGTCTGTGAGTTGGTCGCCCGTGGGAAGGGGCGAGCCAGCCCGGATTCTTCATGGGCAACGGCTTCGTAGCGCGGGGGCAGCCCCCTGTGGCTGCCCCCGCGCTACGGCCATCGGGAGGCCACTCAAGCCGGTGAATGGTCCGGGCGAACGGCTCGCCCACCTCCCACTCGGCGGCGGGCGAGCCGTTCGCCCCTACGGATCCGTTGCACACATGGTGGTCACACCGTGGCGGCTGTGGGCCAGCGCATCAGCCAGGGCGGGGTCAGCGAGCGGTGGCCACGGCCAGGCTGGCGGGCAGGGGCTTGTGTACTCGCACTGGCGTGACGTGCTGCTGTACCAGGTCGGTGGTGTTGGTGACACCCAACTCCGCGTACAGGAAGGTGAGCTTGTCCACCAGCAGGGCGCGGATGCGCTGGCGGGTGTCGTCGGGCAGGTGCCAGGTCTGTGCCTTGAAGGGCCCCCACGCCTTCTTGCGGGTCTTGTAGAGGAACTGCTCGTCGGTCTCGTCCTCGGTGCGCTCGTCGGCGAACTCGGTGCGCAGGAATTCGTACATCTCCTGCTTGAGCTCCTCCGGGAAGGCGCCGCCATCGAGGATAATGTTCTGGAACTCGGTCGCCAGGTGGACCTCCAGAGTTTCAGTCCTGGGGAACTCGTGGAAGGCCTCGGCCGGCAGGGTGGAGGCGCCGTGCTGCACCGCTCCGCCGAGGCCGTACCGTCGCGCCGCGGCGGAGAGGTTGCGCAGCGTCTCGAAGTCGATGTTCACCCGGGCGATGGTGCCGTCCGGCAGCACCACCCCTCCGTGGGTCGTGCCCGTGTTGACGCTGATCTTGCTCAGCCCGCGGGTCTGGGCGGCGGTGCGCTGGGCGAACTCGCGGTTGAAGCCCTCCAGGAAGGCGACCAGCTCCTCCACCGTAGAGTTCTTCTTGCCCACCTCGCCGATCTCCCCGCCAATCGAGACGGTCACGCCCTTCGGCTCCAGGCTGCGCACCCAGGCGGCCAGCTCGGCGCAGCACGAGAAGTTGGCCCGTTGCTGCTCGGAGACGGTGGGGCGACTGAGATCCACCAGGGTCGAGGTGTCGATGTCGATGTTCAGGTAGCCGGCGGCGATGGCCTCGGCGATGAGCTCCCGCAGCTCCTGGATGACCGCCTCGGGATCGCGGGCATATTTCCTGGCGCTGGCCTGGTAGTGGTCGGCCTGGATGAAGATCGGCCCCTGGTGGCCCTCGCGGATGCTCGCCGCGGCCACCACGGTGGCGTACTCGGCCGGGCGCTGGAAGGTGTACTCCGTCTCCGACTTCGCCAGCTCGAAGATGAAGGCGCCCACGTTGCTGTCCCGCGCCGCCCGCACGATCGCCCGGGCGAAGTCGTAGGTCATGCCGCGGGCGTTGATCGCCGGCACGGTCCTGGCGTGGTACGCTTCACGCGCCCGCGCCTGGTAGAGCGCGTTGATCGAGGCAGGCTGCACGCCCAGCTCCCAGGCGGCCTGCCAGATGATCCATCGGGCCGCCTCCTGCTCGGCCGGCCCTCCGAAGGCGGCGGTGTACGTCAGACGGTCCAGGATCTCCTGCCTGAACCGGTCGGCATCGGTGATGTGAACGTTGCCATCCTGGAGTTGCGCCGCGGGCTTGATGCCGGCGAGCAGATCGTCAAGGCTGGTGAACTTCATGCTTCGTTCCCCCCAAAGTCACAGCGCTGCTCACGATGCTTACAGACTCACAGTATAACAGGCGCACGGCGAGAGTTCCGTCAATCACCGGGGCGAGCGGCCGGCGGCGGGGAATGGCTCGAGCGGCTTGGAACGGAGGCCTCCGTTCCAAGCCGCTCGAGCCATTCCCTGAAGCGGCTAGCCTCGTAGATACTTCTCGAACCACGCCAGCGTCCTGGACCAGGCGTCGCGGGACGCCTCCGGGTTGTAGCGCGGCCCGGTGTCGTTGAAGAAGGCGTGATCGGCATCGGGATAGATCATCTTCTCGAAGGTCTTGTTGTTTTGCTTCATGGCCGCCTCGATGGCCGGGATACCCTGGTTGATGCGCTGGTCGCGCTCCCCGTAGAAAGCCAGCACGGCGGCCTGCACGTTGGGCACCTCCTGCGGTGGCGGAGTAGGGCCGTAGAACGGGACGGCCGCGCGCAGCTCTGGGGTGTGGGTGGCTACCTGCCAGGTCACTCCACCGCCGAAGCAGAAGCCCACCATGCCCATGCGGTCCTTGCGCACGGAGGGCTGGCCCTGGAGGTAGCGCAGGCCGCTCTGGAAGTCCTGGACCAGGCGGTCGGCGGGCGCGTTGCCCAGCAGGCCGGGCACCTGCGCCTGGTCGGCGATCTTGTCCGTCCCGCCCTCACGGGAGAGCAAGTCCACCGCCAGAGCCACGTAGCCAGCCCTGGCGAAGCGGCGAGCCACGTCCTGGATGTGGTCCACCAGCCCGCGATTCTCGTGGCAGACCAGGACGGCCGCGAACGGCCCGTCACCCTTCGGCTTCGCCAGGTAGCCCTGCAGGGTGGCGCCCTGGCCCGGGAACTCCACCTTGCGCGCCTCGATCGCCGGGTCGTCCGGGCTCACCCGCACGCCTGGTTGGACGGTCGGCGCTGGCGGGGTCGTGGCGCCGGGCGAGGGCTTCGCCGCGGGCGCGGCGGTGGGCTGGGCGGTAGGCGCCGGCTGGGCGGGCGGGGCGCAGGCCGCCAGGATGCTGCTGGCCGCTGCGAGGCTGCCGACCACGCCGGCGATGCGCCGCAGGGCCTCGCGCCGACTCAGGCGCCCGTGCTGGTAATCTTCACAGAACTCGTCGACGAGATAGCGCTGCATGTCGTTCATGGCTCGCTCCGGACCCGGCCATCGCTCGGCCCCACGGAGTCGACAGTCGACAGTCGACAGTCAGCAGAGCGCCAGCGGACTGCAAACTATCGACTGTCAACTGTCGACTGTCGACTCCGTATTAGGATCGCCTCCCTCGGTCGAGCGGCGGCCGGATAGGGTAGAATCAGGTGTGGCATCCCATTCCGTGTACAGGCGGCCTCACCCCCGCACCGCGGCTGCGCTGGAGGCGCTGCAAGAGGCGGACCTCGCGCGGTGGCGCCGGGCGGAACCGCCCCCGCTGTTGCTGCGCGGCCTGGCCGAGTTCGACCAGCGCCAGTTCTTCGAGCAGCACGAAACCCTCGAGGCGCTGTGGCGGGCTGAGCCCGAGCCCATCCGCTTCCTCTACCAGGGCATCCTGCAGGTGGGCGTCGGCTTCCTGCACCTGAGGCGGGGCAACTTCCACGGCGCGGTGGCCAAGCTGGAGAGCGGCCTGGCGCTGCTGGCGGCTTTCGAGCCCGTCTGTCTGGGCGTGGACATCGCCCGTCTCCGCCGCGAGGCGAGCGCGTGCCTGGAGGCCATCCTGGCCCTCGGCCCGGAGCAGCTCGGGGCGTTCGATTGGACGATGGTCCCACGGGTACGGGGGCCAGCGGGCAGTAGGCAGTAGGCAGCCGGCGGTGGGCTGCCGGCAGAGGGCAGGGGCAGATGGATGGTCGCAACAGCAAGGTGACCGCTCTGGTGCGGGTGCTGCTGGGGGCGGGTCTGCTCTACCAGGGCTTCGAGCACTTCGGCGACCCGCTCGCGCTCGCGCACGCGCTGGGCCTTCCGCTCTCCGCCGCCCTCTGGCTGGCGCTGGGTGAGTTCTTCCTGGGCGTCAGTCTGGTGGTCGGGGTGCTCTCCCGCCTGTGCGGGTTGCTGACCCTGCTCGGAACGTTGGCGCTCAGCGTGGCCGCCGGCCCAAGTGGGCTGGCAGCCCTGGCCGCCCTGGGTGGCGCCTACCTGGCCCTGCGGGGCGGTGGCGCCTACAGCACCGATCGCTACATCGGCCACATGCAGCGGCGGGTCGCGGAGCGCGAGCTGGCGCGAAGGAATGATGAAGGATGAATGCGGAATGATGAATACGCATTCATCCTTCCGCATTCATCCTTCATCATTCCTACCTGATCTCCACGCTCGTCGCTCCGGAGGAGATGCGGAGGTCCACGCGATCCCGGGCGGTGTCGAAGTCGGGCGTGCGGTACTCCTGCTGCATTGCCAGGCCGGGGATGCCCTCGCCACGGCCAACGGGTTGGAAGCGCTGGGTGTCGAGGTTGAAGCTGCTGGCTCCGCCCTCGGCTCGAATGCGGGCGGCGACCCCTTCTGGAATCTCCACCACCAGGCTGCTCGCGCCAGCCTTGACAGCCGCGGTCACCGTGCCGCGTGCGGGCAGCTTGAGGGAGGCCTTGCTGGCGCCGGCGTCGAAGTCCAGGCTGTTCACCTGGAGCTCGCTCAGGTCGAGCTGGGCCTGGGCGGCGCCGGCATGCACCTCCAGCCGCCGGATCGGCACGCCGCTCGAGAGCTGCAGGCTGAGGTGGTTGGGGAGACTGCGCCCGCCGAAGAGCCAATCGAGGCCCCCCACGCGCGCAAGCTGCAGGTCGAGGCGCCCGACGCCATTGCGCACCCGGTAGCTCTTCCGGTAGCTCTTGCTGAGGTTCACCGGGTCCTGACCTTCGACCACCCCCTGGGCCAGCATGCCCTCGGCCGCACCCGCGCCGATCTCCAGTTGGCCGGCGCCGAAATGAACCTGGACCTCGGCCTCGGTGGCGCCTTCGAGCGGTTGCTCCAGACCAGTCGTCGCCCCGGCCGGCGCCGCATCCCGCGGCCGGTCGAGCCAGGCGGGGATGGCGCTGGCTGCGCCCGCGATGGCGCCAAAAACCAGCAGCACCAGGAACGCGACCAGCGCGGCGCCCCAGGAGGCGCGGCCGCTCAGCAGCAGCTCGAGCCCGAGCAGGATCAACACCACCGGCCAGAACCGCCACAGCGAGCGCCAGATGTCCCAGGAGACCACGCCCAGGTTGGTGAGCAGCAGCAGCACGCCCAGGGCGATCAGGATGAGCGGCCCGAACAGCCGCCGCTGCCACAGGGGACGGGGTTGTACCATGGTTGCCACCTCACTCCCTCGCCCGGCTCCAGAGCAGCAGCGCGCCGATGGCGATCAGCACCACAGGCCAGTAGGTGCGCCAGGCGAACCACGAGAAGAGCCCCAGATTGCTGGCCAGGAACAGGGCGCCCAGCAGGACCAGCACGACGCCGGCCCAGTTCCTGCGGCGCCGGCGCTGCAGCCCGGGGGTGGGGCTCGGGTAGGGATAGCCCGGGGTTTCCGCCGCCTCGAGCTCCGGGCCAAGCTCTGGCTCCTCCGTCGGCTCGCGCCCGACCGCCTGGCGCACCTCGTCCGCCATGCGCCGGGCCTCGGCGGTGATCTCGTCCACGTTGCGGTGCATCGTGTCTGAGGGGGGCCCGGCGTAGCCCTCCTGGGGCACCACGATCCACAGGATGAGGTACCCCAGGGCCGCCAGGCCGCCGCTGAAGATAGCGGCCAGGACCCAGAGCAACCGCACCAGCGCCGGGTCGATATCGAAGTACTCCGCCAGCCCTCCCGACACCCCGCTGACCATGCGATCGTGGCGGCTCCGATAGAGGCGCTTGGGTACTGGATGAGACATGGCAGTTTCTCCTTTCCCAGGCGGTCAGTGGCCAGCGATCGGTGGTTGGGGGCCAGGAGGCAGAATGCAGGAGGCAGGAGGCACAAGGCAGTGCCTTTCCGTGTCTTCGTGGGTCCGGATCTCCGCCTCTCGGCTGAGCGCCCATTGCTGATGGCTGGCGCCTGTCACCGATGAGACGCAGCAGCGCGTCGGGAAGTTGCGTCCGGTTCTGCCTCTTCGGCTGTGGGTCCACCCAGTTCTTGCGCGTGGAGGACGTAGGGGCAGACGGCCCTGTCTGCCCGCCGCCCCGAGGGCGGCAAGGGGTGGTGGCCAGGGGGCCGGCCAGCAGCTCTCCTCCGGCCCCCAGGGCACCACGCTCTGCCGCCCTCGGGGCGGCGGGGCGACCGGGCCGTCGCCCCCTACGGCTCGGGGCGGCGGGGCGACCGGGCCGTCGCCCCCTACGGCTCAGGGCGGCGGGGCGACCGGGCCGTCGCCCCCTACGG